>DAIDTM010000094.1 GCA_027457205.1 Anaerolineae bacterium
CCGTATATCATCACCGGCAGTCCCAAGCTCGTGCGCCGCATTCGCGTTCAAAATGCGGAAGGCGACTTTGTGGCATGGCAAGCCGGCGACAATTATCCCACCCAGCCAGCGACCTTCAAGTTGTGCCGCTGCGGTCGCTCCAAGGATAAACCGTTCTGCGACGACAGCCACGAAGAGGCGACGTGGGATAACGCGCTGAAAGCCGACCGCGCGCCGGGTGAAACACGCCGCCAACTCTTCGAGGGCGTTGGCATCGTCATGACCGATGACACGAGTCTCTGCGCCGGTTATGGATTTTGCGACCGCTTCGGCAGCGTGTGGGAGGAAATCAAGAATACCAGCGATACCGAAGTTCGCAAGCAATTGAAAGCGCAGATCGCGCTATGCCCTAGCGGCCGCCTGCAATACCTTCGCAAAAAAGGCGGCGAGCCGGAAGAAATCCGATACGAACCAATGATCGCCGTTATCCCGAACGGACCTTACTGGGTACTGGGCGGCATCCCGATCGAAACACCGGACGGTTTCGTCTACGAGGTCCGCAATCGCCAGTTGTTGTGCCGTTGCGGTCAATCGAAAAACAAACCGTTTTGCGACGGCACGCACTGGGACATCAAGTTCAGCGCGCCGTAACAATCTCTGGAACGCGAAACCCACGAAACGAACGAAAACCGCGAAAGAAGATCCTTTCGCGGTTTTCGTATTCTTTCGCGGCCATCGCGTTCCAAGTTCTCGCGGTCAAGTTTTCGCGTTACTGCCCTCGGAATGCCAGCACGTGCCCCACCATGCGGAACAAAATCCAGAAATCCATCCAGATCGATTGATGCTTGATGTAGTAGAGATCATACTCCACGCGCAGCCGCGCGTCTTCGACGCTATCGACGTAACCCGCGTGCAGAATCGCCCAGCCCGCCATCCCCGGCTTGACCGCGTGCCGCAATCGATAAAATGGAATCTGCTTTTCCAACTGCGCGACGAATTCCGGACGCTCCGGGCGCGGTCCCACCACGCTCATCTCGCCGCGCAGAATATTCCAGAACTGCGGCATTTCGTCCAGGTGCATCTTGCGCAGCAGCGCGCCGACGCGCGTGACGCGCGGATCGTTCTTCGTCGCCCATACAGCTTTGCCTTCCTGCTCCGCATCCGTCACCATCGTCCGAATTTTGCGGACACGAAAGATTCGCCCACCTTGTCCCACGCGCTCTTGCGCGTAAAAGATGGGACCCGGCGAATCGAGCCGCATCGCGAGCGCGATGAACGGCAGCAGCAGCGCCAGCCCGAATGAGCCGATTAGCGCGAAGATGAGATCGAACGCGCGTTTGAGCGCAGGATACAAACTGCCCGTGCCGGCGTGCCCCAGCGGCAGCGCGACGTACCAACTGTCGCCGATATAATCGATCTGCACGCGCGCGGTGATCTGCTCGTACAGCAGCTGCATCGGCATCACTTCGATCCCCAGCTCCTGCACGTCGAGCAGCGCGCGGAACATATCGGCAGATACATCACGCGTCACCGCCCACACCACTTCGTTGACGCGATTCGCGCGACACAGCCGCGCCAGATCGGTGTGCTTGCCCACCACCGCCACGCCCTCGATGCGCCGTCCCTGCTTGGCGAGGTCGTCGTCGACGAATCCCACGACGTCGTAGTGCGCCTGAAATTCTTTCCGAATCGTCTGCGCGATGGTCCGCCCGGCGTTGCCCGCGCCGACAATCAGCGCGCGGCGGCGAAACGGCGCGCGCGGCGCGGCTTGAAGGTACGCCGCGCGCCACGCCGCGATCAGCACGACGGAAATCACGCCGTGATAGAGTACGATGCCGCGCGGCAGCACCGGCTGCAAACCCGGATCGGTCAGCGCGAAAAAGAATGCGAGGTAGACGAGCATCACCAGGATGAACGTCTGGACCAGCGCGCGACTCGTCGCGCCAAACTCGACCACCACGCGCAGATCGTACAAACCGCTCAGGAACGCGAAGAACAGCCAGACCGCGGACAGCAGAACGAACCACTGAACTTGCGACGATAGCAAAACAGCAAACGTCTTGTCGCCGCGATACGACCAAATCGCAAACGCCAACACGACCGCCGCGTTGATAAACAAGAGATCGATGAGAACGAGAAATAGCCGCCGCTCTTTCAACTAGTCAACCCCACGCGCGTAGAAAATGTTTGCCCCGCGTTCCTACATCCGCCGCGCCAAGAATCCCGCCAGCGCGCCCGCGCCGCTAGCGTACGCGGCAAGCCACAGCGTTCCCGGCGCGACCAAGCCAATCAGCGGACTTGCGCGCCAACACCGCGCCGCGAACGGCAGCGTCGTCACGACAAAGCCGACGAGCAGCGCGGCGACGAGCCAAGCCAGCGAATGCCAGGCCAGCGCGCCGATCAGCGCCAGCGGCAGCAACGCCGCAATGGCGACCTGTAATTTTTGCGACGGCGGCGTGCGCGTGTCAGATGCGGCTTTGCGCGGGTGACGCGCGTAGACCACTGCGCGCCACACAGCGTAGCGATACTTGCGGCGCAGATATTCCGCGAGCGATTCGGGATGCGTGTGGTACACCACCGCGTCACGCACCAGCACCAGCGTACAGCCGCGCTCGGCGAGGCGGAACGATAAATCGGTATCCTCCGCTTCCATCAACGTCGTGTCAAATCCGCCGCTCGACTGAAAAATATCGCGCCGGTACGCCGCCGTCGAACTGTCGATAAAATCCGTTACGCCGCGCGCGTCCATCCGATCGTACTTGAAATCGTATTCGAGCTGAACGTACCGCGCCCAGAGATTTCGCTGCCGCGTTTTCTTCTCGCCGCTGACGCCCGCAATCGACGGATCAGCAAACGGCGCGGTCATCGCCTCGATCCACCGCGCGTCCGGCATCGAGTCGGCATCGATGAACAACAAGATGTCGCCGTGCGCGTGCTGCGCGCCCAGGTTGCGCGCCGCTGCCGCGCCGCAATTCGGCTGCGTCAGTACGGTGACACGGCGCGACTCGGTAACCTCGCGCGTCGCGTCGGTCCAGCCATCGTCTACGACGATGATTTCGTACGCATCGCGGGGCGCGGTCTGCTCCAGCAGCGCGTCGAGACACGCGCCAATCGTCTTTTCGACGTTGAATGCCGGGACGATCACAGAATTCACAGCGCCGTCTCTCCACTCGCCGCAACGCGACGCAGATTGACGCCGTACCGCCACAGGAACAGAATGCCCAGAATCAGCGGCGGACCAAACGCGACGAGGTACAGCAGAATGCCGTACGTCAAGCCGATGCTCTTATCGATCCCAAAGACTGACAAGGTGAGAATACACAAATACTGAAAAACACCGACTCGCCCCGGCGACGACGGGACGAGATTGCCAAATTGCAGAACGGCGAGCAGAAGAAACGCGCTGACGATCGGGAGTTGCAAGTTCAACGCCAGCAACGCGGAATAGTTGATGAGCGCGCCCAACAACCAGATCGCGACCGATAGCACTTGCAAGCGCAGGTGCACGTCCCAGTGTTTGAACACATCGAGACTGACCAGCGCCAAGCGCATGTGCGCGCCGAGCGTTTTGCCGCGCCACGAAAATGGCACGCGCTCCAAAAGCTCGAGTAGCCGATCTCGAAACAGAATCAGGATGAACGCAGCGACGAACAACGCTAGCGCCGATACGACAAAGCCCGACCGCGCGGCTTCCAATCCGGACGGTATCACCATAAAGAGCGGAATGCTCAAGACGATCAACAACTGCATCAGCGTATCGAATATTTTTTCGACGCCGAGCGTCGCGAGCGTCTGCGTTTTGCTGCGCTTTTCGATCTCACTCGCCAGATAGAGACGCGCCAAATCGCCGGCGCGCCACGGGATGATGATGTTGAGCATTTGCCCGATAAGCGTAATGCCGAACATCTGCCGTTGGCGCAGACCCTTTTCCAGCGGATAATACAGCTCGATCCAACGCGCCGCGCGCACCCACGACTGCACCACCGCGGCGATCATGCCGACCAACACCCACGCGTAACTCGCGCGCGCCAGCGCTTGCGCCACGTCGCCCAGCGGCACGTCTTTCAGCGCAAGAAACAAAAAGACGACGCTGATGAGCGTGCCGATGGCGATGCGAAACCAATTCGTTTGCCAGAAGTGTGATTTCATAAGCCCTGGACGGAGGACGGACGACCGATGACGAATGACGGACGACGGAGGAATTTGATTCCGTCCTCCGTCCTCGGTCATCCGTCTGCCTCGCGCCATTCCTCGCGTCGCGCAAAGGATACCGCCGCGAGCGCGAAATAGACCCACATCAGTACGCCCGGCTTGGTACCGAGGATGAACGCATCGGTCAAGCCAAACGTCTGATGCGCCAACATCCCAAATCCCAGTCCGGCGATCAACGCGCGCGCGCTGGCGTCGTCCACTGCACGGTACGCGCGTACGGCGCAGACGACAAAGCCGGTCCGCAGCGCGACGTAAGCGATCAGACCGGGAATGCCGACATCCACCGCGACCTCCAGCAAGTTGTTGTGCGCGTGCGCGACCACTTCATCCGGCGCGGCGATGAAAAACGGATACAGCGCGTGCGCGACGTTATTGTAAGTGCCGAGACCGATGCCGGTGAATGGAAAATCTTGCACCATCATCACGCCGCGCGTCCAGACCTCCATACGACTCGCCAGCGTCCCGTTTGCCGCGTCCATCCGCAGTAGAAAGTCGGCGACCACGCTGCCCTGCCCCACCGCCAGCACAACGAGCAGCGTTACTGCGCCGGCGGGGATCAGCCATGCGAATCGCCGTTCGCGCAAGACCGCCAGCGCGAACAAACCAACCAGCGTGCCCAGAATCGCGCCGCGCGATTGCGTCAGCGCGAGCGTAACGAGCGACAGCGCGAGTGCGATAGCCACGCTCAGTCGGAATGGGACGCGAAACGCCGCAGACGAACGCGGAACAGGGATTTCCATCCGCGTTTGTCCGCGTTTGTCCGCGTCCGATTCTGGAACCCAGACAAGTGCTGCCAGCAGCGGTACGATGAGCGTCAACGTTCCGCCGACGCCGTTGCGCGCAAATCCGCCGGCAATCGAGCGCGGAATGCCCTGGATCACGTGCGGCAGCCGGTCGTAGATGAATGTCATCGAAATAATCTTGTTCTGCGCCCAATCCGTACCGACCAACCCGGCAATCGAGATGGCGATACACGCCAGGACGAGCCACCACGCCGCCCACGCAAGATCGCGGCGCGTCGTAATCTGATTGACGACCGCGTAAAAAAACGCGACGCTGAGAAGCACGCCATAAATTTTTGGCATCGTGAGCGCTGGATAGTTAGAAACGGCGGCGCTGATCGGCAGCCACGCGAGGAGAATCAAGATCGGCAGATCAAACGGGGTTCCCACTACCTTGCCGGTCGTCCACACGCGCGCTAGCCAGATCAGCCCGATCATCCCAAACGCGGCAAGCGGCACGTGGTCGGTGACTACAAAGTAGGCATAGACGAGCAAGAGGATCGGAATCTCCAGTCGAACGAGCCACGCCGCGAGTCGTCGTACGCTCATGGCGCGAGATTCTCCTTTCGCCAGATCCATTCGACCGCGCTCAACAAATCATCCGCCACGTAATAATCCGAGTGATTGTTCTCGCGCAACAGCGTCTGCTGTTCCTTTCCGCGCCCGGTGAGAACGAGGATCGGCGTCGCGCCGATTCCTTGCGCGGCGGCAATGTCCGCCATCGCGTCGCCGACGACGTAGGAGCGCGTCAGATCGATGTCCCATTCTTGCGCGCTTTGCCGATACAGCCCGGGGCGCGGCTTGCGGCAGTCGCAGTTTTCGTCCGGATGATGTGGACAATAGTACACCGCGTCGATGCGCCCGCCCGCGCGTCCAACCTCCGCCGTCATTCGCGCGTGAATGTCGCGCACCGCCGCCTCCGTCGTCAGCCCGCGCGCGATCGCCGCCTGATTCGTCGCGACGAGGACGACAAACTCGCTCGCGGCGATGCGACGCAGCGCATCCAGCGCGCGCGGCAAAAAGACGAATTCGTCCCAGCGCTTGACGTGGTCGGCGCGGTTGGCGTTGATAACGCCATCGCGGTCGAGGAAAATTGCGCGTCGCTTGGTCATCGCATCGTCACTTGAACAGCAAGATTCCGAACACAACGCCGCCGACGAGCGCAGCGGCTAGTCCCAACAGCGCGTTGACCTGCAGCAGCGCAATCGCAACGAGCGAAGCAAAAATCCACCAGAAGAAATTTCTGAACACTGAATACTGTCTCACTGTTTCACTGTCCTACCGTCCGCTATCTTTTCACCGCCGGGCGCTGACCCTGGAACAACCGCAGCGCCGTCTGCCAAATAATCTGCAGATCGAGCCAGATCGTCCAATTGCGAATGTAGTACAGGTCAAGGCGAATCTCGGCTTCGAGCGAATCGACCGCCGCGCCATCGACGACCCAGGGACCGGTCAACCCCGGCTTGACGGTCAACAGTGTTGGCAGCCACTCGTGATACACCTGTGCGCGATACGTCGGGATCGGGCGCGGTCCCACCAGACTCATCTCGCCGCGCAGCACGTTGAAGATTTGCGGTAGTTTGTCCAGACCGGCGCGATACAGCGGATAACCGAGCGCGTGGTCTTTCATCTGCGCGTCCCGCGTTCGGAACTTCCACGTCGTAAAAGGTTTTTCGCGTACGCCGAGGACGAGGTGCGGTTCCAGCACCGCGCCGCGCAAAATCGATTTGACCAACAGCGCGATCAATGCGAGCAGTGGAGACAAAATGATCACGCCCGCCAGCGCGACGGAATAGTCGAGCAAGCCCTTGAGCAGCGCGTCGACGCCGGTGATGCGATTCTTTTCGAGTGCGAGGAGCGGCACAAAACCATCGTGGCTCAGCCGCACGCCGGTCGCCATGATCTCGTAGAAACCGGGCGACAACTTGATCTCCAGATCGTCGAGCGTCAACGCACTCTGTGTAATAATCTCCATAAAACTTTCCCACGCAATCGCGCCTTGCACGACAATCGCCTCCGACGCGTGCTCCTCGCGCGCGACGCGCGCCAGCGCCGTGGGTCGATCCAGCACGCGCAGGTCGTCGACGACGCGCGTATCGCGCGGCAGGTAATCGTCCAGAAAGCCGATAACCTGCACGCCCGACTGGGTCGCCGGCGCGAGCTGCCGCGCAATCGTCTGCGC
>DAIDTM010000095.1 GCA_027457205.1 Anaerolineae bacterium
ATCCGGACGGATGGCCCGGCAGCGCGAAATTTGCGCCGGCGAGCGCCGCGCCCGGGCAATCGTTTTGGCATTTGACCAAAGCGTTATACTGCGACCAAGACGACACGCGAAATAACTGCCCGAACTTGCCGGGCGGCGGCAAGGGGACGAGCATCTACGTGACGCTTCTTTCCGCCAGCGGCGCGAGAACCAGCGCGTCACTCATCGTCATCAAAACCGATGGCAGCCGCGCCGGCGTCAACGATATCGGACCTGAAAAATCTGCATCCGATATGTGCAACTGCAACTACGCGTGGGAAGCCGACGGCAGCACCATCTCGGTGGACGGCGCGCCCAGCGACAAGATCAGCGGATTGGCGTTGTACAGCGTTGCCTACAAACGTGATCGCTTCCACGTCCGTTATTTTCTGACGTTCCAGATGTTCACGCGCTAAAAAAAGACCTTCCAGGTTTTTGAAACCTGGAAGGTCTTTGCTTCACAACACATCGACATCGTGCGGCATCGATTCTCGCAGCCCGGTCGGAGTCATCCGCACCAAGACCGCCTTCTCGCGCAACTCTTCAATCGAATGCGCGCCGCTGTAACTCATCCCCGATTGAATTCCACCAACCAGTTGCGTCAACACCTCTTTGACTTTGCCGCGATACGGCACCGCCGCTTCGACGCCTTCAGACACGTACTCGTCAATCTCTTCCTGTGTGATCCAGCCCTCGCCTTCGCGCGTCTTGCGGTCGGCGTTCGCTTGAACCGACGCCATTCCGCGCGACGTTTTGTAGCGATGTCCCTTGCGCGTCATCATCAAGCCAGGACTCTCGTCCGTGCCGGCGAGCAGACTGCCGATCATGACCGTCGCTGCGCCCGCGGCAAGCGCCTTGGCGATGTCGCCCGAATTGCGAATGCCGCCGTCAGCGATCACAGGGATGTCCGCGTCGCGCGCAACCTGTGCGCACTCGATCACCGCCGATAACTGCGGCACGCCTGCGCCGGCGACGACGCGCGTGATGCACACCGCGCCCGGACCCACGCCGACCTTGACCGCATCCGCGCCAGCGTCGATCAATCGCTTGGTCCCGTCCGCGGTGGCGACATTCCCGCCGACGATCTGCGCGTCGGGAAAGCGCTGCCGAATCTTTTGGATGATCTCGATCTCTTGCCTTGAATCGCCGTGCGCGATATCTACGACGATGCAGTCTGCGCCTGCCACCAGCACACTCTCGACGCGCTGGAGTTCTCGCTCCTTCACACCGACCGCCGCGCCAACTGCGAGTCGCCCGCGCGCGTCTTTCGTCGCTTTCGGAAACTGCTCGCTCTTCGTCAAGTCCTTTTGCGTGATCAAACCGACGACGCGCCCATCGCCATTCACCAGCGGCAGTTTTTCGATGCGGCGCGCGTGCAAAATCGCCATGGCTTGCTGTGATGTCGTGCCGGGCGGCGCGGTGATGACCTCGCGGCGCATCACTTGCGTCACCGGCTTGGCGTCGTCGTTCTCAAAGAGCAGATCGCGCGTCGTTACGATGCCGACCAGACGCGCGTTTCCGTCGGTAATCAGAATGCCACCGCTGCCTGTCTCGGCGACGATCCGCTTTACGTCGCCCACGGTGTGCGACACATTCAAAATGATCGGATCGTCCACCACAAACGATTCTGCCTTCTTGACGCGTGTCACCTGCCGCACCTGCTCCTCGATACTCATAAAGCGATGGATAATACCGATGCCGCCCTCGCGCGCCATCGCAATCGCCATCTCGCTCTCGGTGACCGTGTCCATATTCGCCGAGAGAATTGGAATTTGCAGCGCGAGGCGGCGCGTGAGGTTCGTCCGCGTGGACAACTTTTTGCGCGACTCGATATCCGAATATTGCGGCACGAGCAGCACGTCGTCGTAGGTCAGCGCGAGGTCAGGCAGGATTTTCATAAGAATGCCTCCTAGTACTACTTTGTTAGATCATTCTTGCACAGAACAGCGCAATTAGATTTTGTGCAACCAGCTCGCGTATGGCCGCTCCACGTAACCAATCAATGACTTGGCGATGCACCGAAGCGATGGACCGTCTGCGCTTATCCCGTC
>DAIDTM010000096.1 GCA_027457205.1 Anaerolineae bacterium
CGATCACCAACTGGTACGTCGCAAAGTCGGCATAATTGATCGCGCGCAGCGCGCCGAGCGCGAGCGCCGCGACGACGACCTCGATCACGTCCGCCGGTGAAATTGGAAGACGCGCGAGGAACGGCAGCCGCGCGGCATCGCGTTCGCGCAAGCCCAGCGCAAAATTGGCGGCGAGACCGAGGACGACGAGCGTGAACGGCAGCGCCATCAGGTGCGCGTGCAGGGCGGCGTAGGTGAACGTGAAGAACGGAAACTCGTTGATCGTGTCCGGAATGACGCGCGATGCATTCCAGTACCACCAGCCGATCGGAATTTCCATCGGCTGTCCCTTGACAACTTGGACCAGTCCTGCTGCTGCGCTGAGGACCGACGCGGCAAGAGGACCGGTTGAATCACCGCCGCCCATTTTCACGAGCGTCTGCGCGATGAGGATCACCTGTCCCAGGTTACCGATGACCGCGACGAAGATCGCCGCGAACAAGCCAGCAAGCAGCGCGTATTTCGTGTTCGTCAGGACGAGCGATTTTTGCGTTGTCTCTGAATCAGAATTGGGGATTGCTTCGTCGCTGCTCTTCGATTCCGCTTCACTTCGCTCAGGGCGGCTCCTCGCAATGACATTCTTCCGCGCGACGAGATTGAACGCGACGCTGAACGCGCCCATCGCCGTCAGCGCGAAGTACATCGGCAGCGCAAGATTGTAGGCGACCTCGGACACGATGCCGGAGAATCGGATGAGCGTCGCGGTGATGAGCTGACCAAAGTAGTAATAGTTGATATAGCCGCCGGCGAACCACGGATCGTACGGCGGAAACCACGTCGCTTTGGTGATCGCGTTCAGGAACGCAAAGTCCATCGGCTTTTCGCCGCCGTAGAACGGGTGCCACAGATCGGGATTGCCGTAGCGAATCAGCAAGAACGCGCCGAACGCGAGCAGGTACAGGAATTCTTCGATCAAAACGATGCGGCGCTGCGCGCGCAGGACCGCGAGGATCGCGCGCCCGCGCCGCCAGACGATCAGCGCGCTGACTGCCGCGACCAGCGCGATCGCCAGCGCGATGCTCGCGCGGCTGAATGGCAGCGCGTGGAAACTCGCCAGCAGCCACGCGATCCACGCGGGGAGCAAGATGCCAAGCGCCTTGGCGAAAATGTAGCCGCGGTCTGCCAGCGCGCGAAAGACCACGAACGCCAGCGGAAACGCCAACCAGCCCAGGATTTCGATCAGTCCCAGCCAGCCGATGACCGGAATACGATTGATCCAATCATCGGGATGGAAAATCTGCGACCACGTTCCGCCGTTGATCTGCGCAGTCCAGTCGCTGGGGCTGAGTAGCAGCGCGGATTTGTTCTGCGTCGCCTGCAGCGGCGTAAAGCGATAGACCTCGGTGAGATCGACGCTGTTGAACAGCTTCTCCGTGTTCGCGTGCGAATAGCGCACCGTTTTTTTGAAAATCAACACCTTCGGGTGATCGTAGACCGTGAACGCTTCTTCCGCGCTGTCGTCGTTGATCTCGATTCCGAAAAGCTGCGGGCGCGAGGTGAAAGTCGCCACCTTGTCAAAGCCGAGCGTGCCATCAAAGAGCCATTGGTAGTACTTGGTCGTCAGCGGATAACGCATCGGCAGGCGCGGAATGGACAGATAGAGTCGATTACTAGACAGCACGATGTAATCCGCTTCGTCGAGCCATTTGATTGCCTCGGTGCGTTTCTCCGGCGTGTCCTCGTCGTACCAGTGCATCACGCCGTCCGACGAAGACGACAAGCCGCGGTACATTCCGCCGTACGGGTCTTTGCCGTCGACGCGCAACGGCAGCGGGTCGTCCCAGTGTTCGTTCGCGATCACCGATCCGAGCGGAATGTTCGCGAACATCCAGCGCGACGCGGTCACGCGCGAGACCGGGCGCGTATAGATCGTCGTGAACGCTATCGACCAGAACAGCGTATATCCGACGACGACAAGCGCAACAATTGCAACGCCAACACGCGACGCGAGACGGGGGACCGAAGACGGAAGACGGTGTTCTGCTTCCGTCATCCGTCGTCAGTCATCCGTCACCCTGTGCCACAATGCCACGAGGAAATATCCGGCGAGCAGCGCAAGGAACGGATAGATTTGCAAAAAGTACCGCATCGTCTTGACGAACTGTTGACCGGAATAACCGAACGTGATGCCGACCCAGACGACGATGAGGAGATGTTTCCACTCACGGTAACGGATCAAACGGTAGAGCGCGTACAGGAATCCTGCCCACGCGACGAGACCGAGCGGCAAGCCCAGTCCCCACAGCACCATGTTCTTGAATGGAAAAAGATAGGGCGTGCGATTGGTCCACTGATCGCCCGGCGGATAATCGATCTTGCCCGCGACCAGCTGGCTGATATACGTCATGTTGTCGGCGAACTTGGGATTGACGCCGCCCGCCCACGACAGGGCCACGTCGAAAAGAAATGAAATGGGACCGCGGCTCAAATCGAACTGGGGCAACTTGGGCGAAAAGAAATTGGGACCGTTCGCCGCGTACGGCTGCGCGATGCGGAAGAGGATCAGCGCGACGAGCGCTGCCGTCGCCAAGCCGACGAACGCGCGCGTGCCGGTCTGTGGCAGCCAGTCCATCACCGATGCCGCGCGCGCGCGCGGCGCGGCGGCTGCTGTTGTAGCTTCGGGTCCGCTTTCAAACGCGCGGCGCGACGCTTCCGCCGCCAGGTACGCGCGCAGCGCGCCAGCGGTGGTAATCACCGCGGCAAACGGCGCGATGTTGATCCGCCCGGCGAGCGCCAGCCCGAACGCGATGCCGGCGTAGACGAACGCGCGCCAATGTTTGCCATCGGCAATGTCCAGCGAGTACCAGAACGCGATGAGAATCGGAACGTTGGTGAACGTATCGACCGTGAAAAAGTGGGACTGCTGAATGTCCAGCACCGAGCCGGCGAGGAAGAGCGCGCCCAGCAGTGCGGCGCGCGTGCCGTACATCCGTCGTCCGATGAAAAAGATCAGCAAGACCGTCGATAGATCGAACAGCGCGGAGAGAACGCGGCCCACCAAAAAGATTTGCCCGTAGCCGGTTTGATAGATCCAGCCGCCGATCAGGCGCGTCAAGAAGATCGGAAAAGTGCCGTAGACGAACAGTCCAAAGTCGTGGTTGTACGGATTCAGCGGCGAGCACGCGGTATCAAAGTATGCGCCCCACTGCGCGCAGCCCTGCGGCGGCGGACCAGCCACATCGGACGCGCCCGGCACGCTCAACGCCGACTCGACCATGGTGAGGAAACGTTCGTCGGGATGCAAGTGCTGATCGCCATCCCAGTCCACGCCGGTCAAGCGCAAGACCGCGCCGAAGATCAGAATGAGCGCCAGCAGGATCGGAACGAGCCAGCCCCACTTGTGCGCCGCGTGGTTCGGCGCGGTATTTTGTTCGCTCACATTTGAATTTTGCATTTCTATCGTCAGCCCAAATGCTTGGATTTGATTATCCAGTCAAGTCGATTCCGTCTTGGACAATGCCGGTCTCCTATGGTGGACTCCCCAAAATACTGGGCGCGCCAACGCCCGGAACATAGAACAAGATAAAATCGTGCCCCGGCGTGCGCGAGTGAAAGATGCGGCGCTGACCGTTGGGGAACAAGGCTTGCAACCGCGCGAGATTGCCGGCGTCCGCCGCGTGGAGGACGTACAGTTTGTTCGCGCCGTCGTCCACGAGGTCCTGCACCGCGTCCGCGTTCGGCAGCGTCTGGTTCCAGCCGACTTGACCCAAATTGATGCCAACATTGCGCGCGTCCACCCAGTATGGATAGACCATGATCCACGCGTGCTCCACGTCGCCGATGCTGTCGGCAAAACTGCTGATCGTCGACGCGATCTCGGACGAATTCCACGACGACTGCGCGTACGTCTGCGCGTAATCGTCAAAATAGCGATTATAGTTGGCGCGCGCGCTCACCACAAATACCAGTCCGATAAAACCGACCGCCGCCGCGCTACCGCGCCACCCGCGCGCGTCGGATTGAGCCAGCGTGCGCGCGACCCATACGACCGGCAGCGCGGCGAGAATGAACACGAACGGCATCGCGCCGCTCGCCTCCACCATGCTGGGATTCTCGCCGACGATCGCAAGACTGGACGCGGAGGGCAGCAGCATCACGATCCAACCGATCAAAACAAACGCGTACGCTTTCTCGCGGAAGCGGAGCCAGCGGTACAGCGCGTACGCGACGCCGAGAACGAACAAGCCGCCGGTCACATAGTCCAACGCAGGATCGCCGGGAACATTGGAGGGCCACGCCGCGTCGCCCTGCCAGTTGAACATCAGCGCCGCGCTCCCCAGGTTCTGCGCGAAGATTTCCGCCGGATTGCCGGTCAGCGGCTGATCGCCCGCGCCGAGACGCGTCAATGTTTTGTACCAGTACGTCGTCGGATGATCGAGCGCGTAGCGCGCCAGCGGCAGCGCGACGACCAGCGCGAGCGCGAACATCAGAATCACATTTTGAACGTACGCCGAAACCCGCGGGCGTCGACTGGCATCGGCGAAGAGATACCCGCCGACGACCACCGCCGCGACGAACGCCGGCGCGAGGCGGAACGCATCGAACCCGTACATTCCAAGACCAAGCCAAAAGCCCGCCAGCAAGAAATCGTTGCGGCGATGGTACTTGAGCGCGCGCGTCAAAAAGTAGAACGTCAGCGCGAGCAGCAGCGGCACGAACGGATACGGCAGCCCTTGCCGCGACAGCGCGAGGGACCACTTGCCGATGGCAACGAGCGCGGCGGCTGCCAGCGCCACGCCGAACCCGAACAACTCGCGCGCGAACAAAAAGACGGCGAGCACGAACAGCACGCCCATCGCCGCGCTCACCGTCTTGAGCGCGATGAAATCGAGCGGCTGGTTCGTCAGTCCAACGAACGCGGCGACCGCGTAGAAATCCAGCGGCTCGCGTCCCAGGTTGTGCTCAAAGTAGATCGGGCGCGCGCCGTTGAGCACCGCGTGAATGTCCAGAATATTCTCGGC
>DAIDTM010000097.1 GCA_027457205.1 Anaerolineae bacterium
GCGCGGCGCGCGCTCGATCCGACCGAGCATGTGCCGATCATCTTTCTCGCGCAAAGCAAAGACGAGGCGAAGGCGGTCGTCGATGCGCGCTTGGCGCTCGCGGACTGTCTCACCGGTCCGTTCGAATGGGTGGAGTTGAAAGCGCGCGCGGAAGCGGCGCTCCGCACCGGCGAAAACATCTGCGCGCTGCGCAGCCGCGGCTCCGATACGCTCCTTGCCATCCTCGATCCGCTCACGCGCCTTTATCATCGCCGCTACTTGCTGCACGTTTTGGCGTACGAGGCGGCGCGCAGTACCCGATATCGCACGCCGCTGGCGGTCTTGCTAGTCGACGTGGACAACTTGAAAGAGATCAATCGGCAGCACGGCATTCTCACCGGCGATAACGTGCTGGTCGAAATGGGTCAACTTCTCCGACGCTTGGCGCGCGCGGCGGACATCGTGGGTCGATCGGACACGCAGGATTTTCTGATTCTTAGCCCGCAGACCGATCCGAAAGGTGCGCGCATTCTGGCGGATCGACTTTTAAGCTCGATCGCGCAGCATCATTTCGTCGCGGAGAAATTGGACTTGCACGTGACTGCCAGCATCGGCGTGGCGTGCTCCGAAGGCGCAGACCTCTCGGAGAACCTGTCGCTCATGGGGCGCGCGGAAGGCGCGCTCGATCGCGCCAAGCGCGCCGGCAAGAATCGCGTGGAGGTGGAATGATGGTGTCCGAAGCCCAGACCTATCTTGAGCGATTGCGCGACGCGCGCGCGGAAATTCTCAAGACGCTCGACGGCTTGCCGGCGGATGCGCTCAATTGGCATCCGCTGCCGGACGAGACCAATTCGTTGTTTGCGTTGGCAACGCACTTGTTGGGCGCGGAGCGGCGCTGGTTGCATCAGGAAGTGGGGCAGCGCAAGGTCGAACGTGATCGCGCCGCCGAGTTTCGCGCGCGCGGCGAAGACCTCGCGCCGCTGCGCGCCGCGTACGACGCGGTCGCGCGCGAAAGCGACGAGATTCTCGCGCGACTGGTCGAATCGGAGATGGCGGCTCTGCGCGGCGAAGTGCCCGACGCGCACGCGATACGCTGGTGCATCCTGCACGTCATCGAGCATTACCGCGAGCATTTGGGGCAAATGCGGTTGACGCGGCAACTGTGGGAGAATCGGCACGCGCGACCGCAGGAGATTTAGCGTTCCAACGCTCGAACGTTGGAACGTCGAAGGAGATTCCAATGAGCGAACAACCACCGCAGGAAGTCGATCTGGCGCAGGAGTTGCGCGAATTGGGCGAGCAGTTGAAGAAGGCGATTCGCGTCGCGCGTGAACATCCGCAGACGAAAGAGTTTGAACGGCAGATTTCGCAGGCGGTGAGCGATCTGGGCGCACAGATCGACCACGCCGTCAACACCGCGAAGGAAGACGAGCGGCTCAAGAAAGCGGGCGAGCAGGTCAAGCAAGCCGCGCAGTCGGTCAAAGAGAGCCACGCGCCGGACGACATCGCGCGCGGTCTAGCGAAAGGCGTGCGCGCGCTGAACGAGCAGATTCGCCGCGCGATCGAGGACGCCGAAAAGGCGACGCGCGAAAACAAGTAGAAGAATCTTGCGAAGGTCCAAGACCTTCGCAAATTTTTTAGAACCAGTCTTAAAACTCACGCAAAGCCGCTGAGAAATTCATCTAAATCCTTTGCGCCTCCCTGGCATGGCTGTGCGAACTTCAGCACAGTCACGTTCCCGCTAGGGCAAGTGTGGCGTCTTTGCGAGAGATCTTAGAGGACAGGAGGCATAGATGGCAGTACCAGGATTTGCGTCTGACGTACGAAATCTCTTCCGCGACAGCGACGTCGCGACGATGAAGCGATACCACATCGATCTCTCGAAATACGAAGACGTCAAAGCACGCGCCGCAGATATTTACGCGCGGCTCGTCGACGGCGATATGCCATGCCGTGCGACGCCGCGTGGGACGCGGACAAGTTACGTCTCTTCAAAGAGTGGATGGACGGCGGAATGTTGCCGTGATTCGACGCGTCGTTCGTCGTTCCGAGACCGCGGAGAGAAACCCCGCGGCTTTTTTGTTTCGGCGGTAGAACATCAGTTTGCGTTTGCGGCGAAACGTGATAGAATGAAATTGGAATTTGGACATTGGAGATCAGAAGTTGGATGAGTAAGCCCTCCGATCTCCAATTTCTAACGTCTAACCCCAACATCTAGAAAGCCCCTATGCCTCGCACCTACGTTGCGCTCGATTTGGAAACGACCGGTCTGCAATCCGAGCGC
This sequence comes from Anaerolineae bacterium, assembly GCA_027457205.1. GTDB lineage: Bacteria > Chloroflexota > Anaerolineae > UBA4142 > UBA4142 > DAIDTM01. Next base: position 2,264 of record DAIDTM010000097.1, read on the forward strand.
GATGCCATTGTCGAAATCGGCGCGGTGAAATTCCGCGGCGACGACGTGCTTGACACTTGGTCGTCGCTCGTCAACCCGAACCGCCCGCTGCCCCACAAAATCGAACGGCTCACTGGCATCGCCCAAAGCCAGGTCGAGCGCGCGCCAGCGCTGCACAGCGTTCTCCCGGCGCTGATGCGCTTTGTCGGCGAGTATCCGATGGTTGGTCACAACATCCAGTTCGACCGTGCGTTTCTCCAACGCGCCGGCTATACGGCGATGCCGCCCGCGCTCGATACGTTCGAGCTGGCATGCATCCTGATGCCGTACGCGTCGCGGTTCTCGCTCGGCAAGTTGATGGACGAGCTGGGCATCGCGTTTCCCACGCGCCATCGCGCGGTCGAAGACGCGCGTGCGGTGCACGCGTTGTTCATCGCGCTGCTCGAACGCGCCGGGCGGCTCGATCAGAAGATCATTCAGGAGATCGCGCGGCTCGGCGACAAGGCGGACTGGGCGCTGAAATACGCGTTTCAGGATTTGCTGCGCGACAAGGCGCGCAACGCGTTCGCGCCCGGCACGATTGGCGCGCAGCTCGCGGCAAAAGGCGCGGCGCAGGACGAAACGCTTGGTTTGCTTTTCTCGCGCGATCCAAAAGAAGCGCCGCTCAAGCCGAAGGCGACGAGCGACCCGCTCGACGTGGACGCGCTCGCCCACCTGCTGTGACCCGATGGCGCGTTCGCGCAGAATTTCCCCGATTACGAATATCGCCCGCAGCAAGTCGAAATGCTGCGCGCGATCGCGGACGCGTTCAACCAAGGCGCAACGCGACTCGTCGAAGCCGGCACCGGCACCGGCAAGTCGGTGGCGTACCTCGTGCCGTCGTTATTCTGGGCGGCGCAGAACAATCAGCGCGTTGTCATTTCGACGAACACGATCAATCTGCAAGACCAACTCTATCTCAAAGACCTGCCCGACCTTCGCAAAATCCTGCCGTTCGAGTTCAAAGCCGCGCTGCTCAAGGGTCGCTCCAATTATCTTTGCCGCCGCCGGCTCGACACGCTGCGTAAGAGCGATAAACTCACCGCCGACGAAGTGCGTGTCCTCGCCAAAGTGTTGGCGTGGCTGCCCTCGACGACGACCGGCGACAGCGCGGAACTGACGCTGATGGGCGCGGAGAATCAGGTCTGGTCGCGGCTCTCCAGCGATCAGGACCACTGTTCGGTCGAACACTGCGCGCTGCGTCAGGAAAACAAATGCTTTTTCTATCGCGCGCGCGACAAGGCGGAAGGCGCGCACGTCATCATCGTCAACCACGCGCTGCTGCTGAGCGATGTGGCGACCGAGAACCACGTGCTGCCGGAATACAAGTACCTCGTCATCGACGAAGCGCACCATTTGGAAGCGCGCGCGACGGAGGCGTTGTCGTTCGACGCGTCGCGTTCGACGCTGGAGACGATGCTGCGCGGCTTGGCGAATGAGCGCGGCGGCTTGATCGGCAATCTGGCGGGCAGTTTGCGTAACTCGGACGTGCCCGCGCAGGTCAAGCGCGACGTGCAGGATATTTTCGACGATGTTGCGCAGGACGTCGATCGCGCGCTGCGCGGCGTGTACGAGTTCTACAA
>DAIDTM010000098.1 GCA_027457205.1 Anaerolineae bacterium
GAACTCGGCGCGACGATTGGCGGCGGCTGCTGCGGCACGACGCCGGCGCACATCGCCGCGATGCGCGCGGGGAAGCCGGCGTTAGGCATGACCGAAATGAACTGGAGATTGGAGGTTGGAAGTTGGAGGTTGGAAGTTGGAGGTTGGAGATTGGAGGGAGACTCATTTCCAGCATCCAATTTCCAATTTCTAACTTCCAATGCGGCAATCAGCCGCTTGACCGCGTTGAACGTTCCCGCCGGACCCACCGAGCAGTTCGCGCCGATGACATCGACTTGCAACTGGCATAGCGCCGCGCCGATTTCTTCCGGTGTGTTGCCGGTCAAGGTGCCTTCGTCGTCGGTGAATGACATTTGCGCGATCAACGGCAGGTCGTGCGTTACTGCGCGCGCGGCGGCAATCGCGGCGCGTAGTTCGTCGAGATCGGAAAAGGTTTCCAGAATGATTCCATCCGCGCCGCCTTCCAGCAGCGCTTCGATCTGCTCTTGGAACGCGGCGCGCGCGTCGTCGTATGTGATTTGCCCGAACGATTCCAGCAGTTGTCCGATGGGACCGACCGAGCCGAGGACGAACACGGCTTCGCCGGCGATCTCGCGCGCTTCACGCGCCAGCTTGACGCCGCGCAGATTGATGTCGCGTACCTTGTTCGTGAGATCGTGATGCGCCAACTTGAAGCGGTTCGCCCCAAACGTGTTCGTCTCGATGATCTCTGCGCCGGCGCGGATGTACTCGCGGTGGATGTCCTGCACGAGCGCGGGATTCGACAAGTTGAGTTCGTCGAAGCATCGCTCGAACGACACGCCGCGCGCGTACAGCATCGTCCCCATCGCGCCGTCGGCGAGGATGGGACCGCGTTGCAATCGGTCGAGGAACGGGTTTGTGATTTTCATTATGTTCTCCGAACGAATCTGACTTGATTGCTGCGCCGCGCTCACGCCGACCGCCATTCACATTGTGGCGCGCACGCCGGCGATCTCGATCCGCAGCTCGCGAATCACGCGCGAATAATCGTGCCCATTTTTTCCGGTTTGATGCTTAGCAAACGCAAGGTCGGCAAGCAATGGCGCGAGGCGGGAGACGCGGCGTCGTGCGCGTCGATTCACGATTCCCCACACGCGCGCCTTGAGTCTTGCCCGCATCGAGCACGCGACCGCGTAATCCTCCGCGTCAATCAAGCCAATCTCAAGTTCTTCGTGCAGTTCCTTGAGCGCACGAGTCCGCTCTTCTATCTTGATCAGCACCATCAGAATCACAACGATAGCTACGCCGCTCCAATCGACTAGCGCGCTGATTTGAAACGTAGCGGGCGTTTCTAGCGACATGCCCATTCCAAGATTGTGCGCGGCGTGGAACAACATCGCTGCGCCAAGACCCGCACACGCAAAAACAATTCGGGCAAAACGAGGAGCATTCACGCGCGCCAACCCCAAGCCGAGACCGGTCACGCTGGTGAAAAGAGCGTGATTCATTCCGAAGAAAAATGCGCGCCAATAGACGACACTGCTCCAGTACGCCCAACCCCCGGCGAGCCATGTGCCAATGAAATAGAGGACATTCTCATCCAGCGCAAAGCCATAACCAGCTAGCGCTCCGTAAATAATCCACTCGAGTGGATCGTCGTGCTCGCGTCCGAGCTTCCAGAACAGGATAAAGAGAATGGCGGCTTTGGCAGGTTCTTCTACCAACGGAGCGATTAATCCCGCGCCTACCAAGCCGTCCGTCGCCAGGCTGAGCGATTGAAATGAAATCTCGACGACCGGACTGATGAGAAGCGCCAGAATGACCGCCGGCAGGATGCCCCAAAGGAATACACCGATTCCAATTCCGATACGAATTTTTTCATAGCGGTCAAACCAACCCAATAGCCGCACGTAAACGAGCGTCGGGATCAGCGTTGCCAGGAACGACGCGACGAGCACGACAACCAACATAGTTGCCTCCCATCGAATGGACAGGTAACGACAACAATAATTTCTTTGAGAAGGCGTAGAGGGCAACAAAGGCACGCGTTCTCTGCCCTCGTTGCCCTCTATGGGTTTTTATGCTCTCCCTATCTCTATTTTTTCGCCAGCGCGAGCGCCAGGTTGACGAACGTGCGCGTGGGCGTGCCGTTGCCCCATTTGTTCTTGTAACCGCTCTCTTTCGCGTCGCCCATCAGCCCTACGCTGCCGGCGATGTCGAGGTGCGCCCACGGCGTCTCGCCGACGAAGTTGCGAATGAACCACGCGGCGGTGATCGATCCTGCCGGACGTCCGCCGGAATTCTTAATGTCCGCCCAATCGCTCTTGATGTGCTCGGCGTACTCCGCGTCCATCGGCATCGCCCAATTCTTTTCGCCGGTCTCTTCGCCGATCTTGAACAGCAGATCGGTCAGCGGCTGGTCGTTGGAGAAAACGCCGGTGCGATGATTGCCCAGCGCGACGACCATCGCGCCGGTGAGCGTCGCGGCATCCACCACCGGCGAGAGCTTCAGCGTTTGCGTCGCGTACACCAGCGCGTCGGCAAGGACGAGGCGACCCTCCGCGTCGGTGCTGATCACTTCAATTGTCTTGCCGTTCGACGCTTTCAGTATGTCGCCTGGTTTGAACGCTTTGCCGCTCGGCAGATTTTCGGTCGCCGCCGCGATGCCGGTCACGTTGATCTTGGGCTTCAACTGCGCGATGGCTTGCATCGCCGCGATCGTCGCCGCGCCGCCGGACATGTCGCCTTTCATGTCCTGCATTCCTTCCGATGGCTTGATCTAGATGCCGCCGGAGTCGAACGTGATCGCTTTGCCGATGATGCCGAGTCCCGGCGCGGCGTCCTTGCCCGCGCCCCAGTAGCGCAGCACGATCATCGCCGGCGGCTCGTCGGACACTTGCGCGACGCCGAGAAACGCGCCCATGCCCAGCTCTTTCGCTTTGGCGCGGTCGATGACGTAGAATTCCAGTCCGTTCTTCTGCGCGATGTCTCTGGCGATTTCCGACATGCGCGTTGGCGTCATCGCGTTGCCCGGCTCGTTCGCCATATCGCGCGCGAGGTTCGTCGCGTTGGCGATGATCTTGCCGCGCGCCGCGCCGGCTTCGACTTGCTTGGCTTTCGCCGCGTCGCTTTCGAGAATGGTCACTTGGTCAATTGCGCCGACCTCGTCCGGGCTGGTGTGGTACTTGCGAAAGCGCCACAAACCAAGAATGATGCCTTCCGCGGTAGCTTGCGCCGCGCTGTCGTAGCCGACGCTAGAGCCAGCGTTGGCTACGACAGGCACGATCGTCGCAATGTTCTTCGCGCCCGCGCCGCGCCGCGCTTTCGCGCCATTCGCTGCCGCGCTCCGCGCGCGGTCGAGCG
>DAIDTM010000099.1 GCA_027457205.1 Anaerolineae bacterium
GCAGCGTGTCCATATCGGCATAGGTCACGCCCATCGATTTCTCCAAGTCCTCGCGACGATAGACATCGTAGTACAGCACGCGCATTCCAAATCCGCTCGCGCGTTTTGCCATCCCCTGCCCGATGCGACCAAAGCCGACGACGCCGAGCGTCGCGCCGTGAACATCCTGCCCGGTGAGCAGCATCGGTCCCCACGTTTTCCATTTGCCGGCGCGCACAAAATCGATCGATTCCTGAAGGCGGCGCGCGACCGCCATCATCAGCGTAAAAGCAAGATCGGCGGTCGTATCGGTCAGTACGCCCGGCGTATTGCCGATCGGAATGCCGCGCGCGGTCGCCGCGGGAATATCGATGTTGTCGTAGCCAACCGCGTAATTCGAAATGACCTTGAGGCGCGGGTTCAGGTCCATCAGCTCCGCGTCGACCTTGTCGGTGAGCAGCGAGATCAATCCATCACTCTGCCGCGCTTCATCCAACATCACTCGGCGCGGCGGCGGCAGCTCGTCTTGCCACACTTTCATATCCACCAAATCGCGAAGCATTGCCAGCCCTTCGTCGGGAATGAGGCGCGCTACAAAGACTTTCGGCTTTGCCATCATGACCTCCAGAAAATAAATACGGGGAAAGTGTAACACCAAAGGCGCGGTGAGTCAAGATGTTCTTGAATTGCGGCGCGAGCGATGATATAATGGCAAATGACGAATGACAAATGACAAGGTAAAGAGCATCGAAGAAGAACCGCTGGCGGCAGACGCGATCACGCGCGGGTTGGGCACGCGGCTCTTGGCGCGCCGCGTCGTGTACCACGCGCGCGTCGCATCGACGAACGATATCGCCAAGCAGCTCGCGGACGCGGGCGAGCCGGAAGGCACGCTGGGCATCGCGGATGAACAGACGACCGGACGCGGGCGTCTAGGGCGGACGTGGGTCACGCCGCCGCGCTCGTCGATTTTGATGTCGCTGATTCTGCGTCCGCGCGCGCTTGCGCCGCATCAAATCGCACGCGTGACGATGGCGGTCGCGCTCGGCGCGTGCGACGGGATTCGCGCGGCGACCGGGTTGGATGCGCGGATCAAGTGGCCCAACGATCTGCTCTTGCGCGGCAAAAAGTGTGCAGGGATTCTCGCGGAAGCGGAAACGACGGAAGATCAGCTCGATTATGTGATTGTCGGTATGGGACTGAACGTGAACTTTGCGGCGGCGGCGCTGCCGGACCTTCCGCGCGACGCGACGACCCTCGCGGATGAACTCGGCGCGCCGACGCCGCGCACGCCGCTCGTGCAAGCCCTTGTACAGCACATCGAGCATTATTATCTGCGCTTGGAAAAAGGCGAAAATCTGCGCGACGATTGGGCGGCGCGGCTTGTCACGCTCAATCAGCCGGTGCGCGCCCAAACCGCGTGGGGCGTTGAGGAAGGCATTGCGGAGAACGTAGACGATGTTGGCGCGCTGCTGGTGCGGCGCGCTAACGGATCGCTGGCGCGATTGATCGAAGGGGATGTCACGCTTTCGTCGCGCTAACCAACAAGGAGATCACCGTGGAACAAGGTCCGATGGGTTTGACTTATCGCCACTGGTTCTTCATTTCGCTGCTCGTGCTCGTCAACGTCATCATCTTCGGCTGCGTGCTGCTGGCGGTATTCGGAAAGGTGTACCTCGGTTAGTCATGTGGTCAGGTAGTCGCGTAGTCGAATGGTCTTCTGCGATTATCGACCACCAGACTACGGGACTAGCTCTAACATCCCCTCTTTCACCTTGTCGAGCGCGGCGCGGTCAAAGTACATCGGCGCGTACTGCACATCCCGCCACAGCAAAATCATATCGCTGTAATGCTTGTTCAGCGGCTGTCCCGATTGCCCCGTCGTGTTGATCTGGAGCGAGTTCGAGAGATTGGATAGATCGATGATCTGACGCATCGACGAGATCGTACTTGCCGCGTAGGGACTCGTTCCATCGAACGAGGTCGCGAACACGGTGAACACGCCGCCCGGCACGGCGACCGGTCCGGCGTTGAACAAGAGATTGAGCGGTTGCACGCTCCCCAACGGATGCTCAAACGTCGCCGTATGCAGGCGACCCCAGTGCCAATCCCCCGGCGCGTCGCCAAATTGATTCCCCAGATAATCTACCGCTTCGGCGAAACTCTTTTGTAAAACCGCATCGCGTCCGGCGCTGCCCCACCAATCGCTTGTCGGTTGAGCCAGCAGCGCGAGGACTGCCTGGCGGTTGTAACTGTCTGCGCCTTGGTACGTCTTGAAGAGACTCGCGCCCATCTTGTCCGCGAAGAGATTCTTGAGCAGCTGCTGGTACGTCACCTCGACGATCGTTCCGCCGATATTGTCGGTGGTAAATCGTCCATCCCACGCCTTCACTTGCGCCATCGCGCCTTGCTGCAAAAACCCACTGGGCTTCAGAGCGACGATGTACTTTTGCAACTGCGCGTCCGGAATCGAATAGACGTCGCCCTGAATCGCCTTGAAATCGTCGACTGACAATTTGTCTTTGGCTTGCAAAAGATCGTCGATCCGCTGTTTGCGGTACGGCGCAGACCAATCGACCGTAATCAGGTATTTGTACGTCGGTGGGACGACGGCTTGGTTCGCGGTCGCGACGAAATGCGTCGGCGGATTGTAGACGAACGGCAGTTGATCGAACGGAATGTACCCTTGCCACTCGTTCGCGCCGGTCCAGCCCGGCACCGGCACGCTGCCATTGTCGCCGGCGGGACGGATCGGAACGTTGCCGGGCATCTGGTAGCCGATGTTGCCGTCTACGTCCGCGTAAACAAAATTCTGCGACGGCACATCCCACAGCCGCAACGCGCTGCGAAATTCATCCCAGTTTTGGGCGCGGTCGATCCGCAAGACAGATTCGAAGAGATGACTGCGTTCGCGCAGCGCGGTCCATTGCAGCGCGAGCGGTTGGGTCACCCCGGGCAGCACCGGCGTCATGATCGGACCGTGCTGCGTGATTTGAACGTGCAGCGTTTCAGAGACGACGCCATGCACCTTGATCGGCTCGTCGACGACCTGCATATTCTCCCACTTGCCCTGGTATTCGTACTGGTTCGGATTCTGCGGATTGATTTTTTCGATGTACAAATCCTGCACGTCGGGATTCACGTTGGTCACGCCCCACGCGATGCGATCGTTGTGCCCGATGACGACGCCGGGCACGCCGGGGAATGTATAGCCCACGACGTTGTACGGGCACGCGGCATTCTGCGGCGCGCAGTGCAGCCCCACCTCGTACCAGATCGACGGCATCTGAATGCCGAGGTGTGGGTCGTTCGCGAGCAGCGGCTTGCCGGTCGTCGATTTCGATCCATCGACCACCCAATCGTTCGAGCCGACACCGTCGCCGCCCAGCCCCAGCGACGCGTTGAGCGCGGCGATCGCATTCAAGTCGGGCATCCCTATCGAGGTATTTGTTACTTGCGATTTGTCATTAGTAATTAGAGACTGGTAATTCTTAGCGGCGGGCGGAATCGTGAATGGACCAGTGGCGGGGTACGGCGGCATGAGTTCTTGCGCTCGTACCGCGCCGAATTTTTCGATGAGACTGGCGCGCAGCAGTTCCGCGTCGTAGTTGCCGCCGAGATCGTACGCCATCACCTTGCCCCAGGCAATCGTATCGACGGGCTGCCACGGCGCGGGCTTGAATCCCAGGAGCGTAAACTCAATCGGCAGGTTGTCGAGATGCGTGTTGATGAACGCGGTGACACCGTTGGAGAAATCCTGCAGCGGCAGTTTTTCCGCATCGCTCAGCGCGGCATAATCCGCGCGCGCCGCGCGCGCCAGCCCAATCGTCCGCAGGAATCGGTCCTGCTTGATCGTCGCTGCGCCAAAAATATCGGACAGCGTGCCTTCGCCGACACGGCGATTGAACTCCATTTGCCACAAACGATCCTGCGCCTCCACGTAGCCCTCGGCGAAAAACAAATCGTCCGGGTTGTCGGCATAGATGTGCGGAATGCCGAGCGGATCGCGGACGACTTGGACTTGAGATTTCAAACCGGCGACGTGCAGCGTGCCGTCGATTTGGGGAAAACTCTTGGTGACGAACCAGTAGCCCCCTACGCCGCCGACCACGATGAGAAGAACAATGACGACCAGGACAATCTGAACGATTCGCTTGAGCAGACGCATCCCTGCCTCCCTCACCTTTGATGGGTTGTGTTCCTTGCGATTTTTATAGCACAGCGCGTGGTGCAAGTCAAATAAGAAACCTGTCAAGTCTTCGAGACTGACAGGTCTACGGATGGCGCATAGGAAATCGCTTCTTAATCCCTGCCAACATAACAGAACTGGATTTCCCACGCCTGAAGCGTGGGGCACGCCGCCCCGCTGCTGCGGCCACGTCATAGGGCCTATTCCAAAAATCGGAAAAACAGGGCTTTTTCGATTTTTGGAATAGGCTCTTCGCGTATCGCGAAAGGTTTGTCAATATACCGATTCGAGTTCAGCGCAAGAGGGAGCGCGATGAAACTACGCCAAGGCGCGCACCATAGCGCGACGCTCAAAATCAAACAAGCCGCCGTTTCCGACCCGCGCGTCGCGGTTGTAAGCGTGGTGCACATGTAAATGTGGTCGGACGCGCTCGGCAAGACGCACTTGGTATCTCGCCGTGCAAGGTCGCGCAGATCCTGAGCCAGTTCGACGGTAAGGAACAGGATGTGGTGGCGCGGGAATAAAACCAAAGCAAAACAGGGGATTGACAAGAAACTCAAAGCGGTTTATTATATAACCAAAACAAACCACTTTGGAGATACAGGATGAATGACAAGCTCCACGCACTCTCGGTGCGCCTGCCGGTCCAACTGGCAGATCGGATTCGCGTGCAAGCCGACCGAGAGAGGCGCAGTGTCAACGCTGAGATTGTGCGTCTGCTGGAACTGGCTCTGACTCCATCCGACCCAGAGCGGACTCCAGCAGCCACACAATTTCCTGGTTCAGGGAACGACGATTTTTCTTCGCCGACCGTTCGATGACTTTTTTCACTGAGGCGGGCAGCCGGATGCTGAGCGCAGCCGTCTCCTCGCCCCTGTCCTGATACAATTTCCGGCGTGGCATAGCAGCCTTATTCTAAATCATTTTGGTATTAAAGCAAATCACCGTGTTATCATCCGTTTGCTCGCGCGAACTCATACAACAGATTGGCACCCAGGTCCGCCCCGATCTGCGTTACTACGGCGGCAGGCGGCGGTTGGCAGATTGGAACACCGCACGTTTCCCCATTTACGCCTGCTACGTTGAGCCCTATGACAGGTGCCGCGAACGTGCTCTTCTCCGAGCTACCCTCGAAGATCAAGGTCTACAACGATCTCAACTCCGACGTGGTGAATTTCTTTCGCGTGCTACGCGAGCGCGAGGAGGGATTGCTGCGCGCGATCCAGGACATTGGCGGACCGCACACGAACAACGCGGACTCCTGGCGCTTCCAGGCCGACGACGCTCGCTGTAATATATCCTGACCGACTGGACGCAGATGAACCATCGGCAACTCAAAGAGGGTCACGGCTCCGTAGCTGGCTTTCCTACCAGCCGGTGGATAGCATAACAGATCCTATCGCGTTGTCAATCCCCCCATTTCGGGGACACCCATCCGGGGAAGTTGTGGATAGCAATGCTGTTTGACAAATAGAAATGGGGCAAAGTGGAATCAAGGCTATTCGATAGTAAGATCGAGACGCTGGTCGTCCAGGATCGCTACTATATTTGCCTAGAGGCGACAGAGCGCGCAGAGACGTTTCTACGCGCTCTGGGCGCGCCGTGTCAATACGTCGGGACTGACCAGGATTCCGGCCGCGCGCGCTTTCAGTTTGAGTATGATGGGGCGTTCGATTCATTCGCTCTAGATGCGCGGAACCTCATCGGCGATCTGCGCTCGCGCTGTATTGAGTTGAATCAACAGCGTTTGCTCGCCTCCGAGCAGATGCCTTTGTTCCAGGATTTGCATACAGTAGAGAACGGCGTCAATCCCCTCTTGGGGGAGAGGTAGGCATGAAAGGGTTCCATGGATTCGTTACCCCTACGACAACCGATACGCCCAATGAGTTGTTCGACATTGTGCTGCCGCGCATCAACAACCTCGCGGAACTCAAGGTTGTGCTCTACATCATCCGCCGGACATTTGGGTTTCACAAGCAGATGGATTGGATCGCCCTGTCGCAGTTCGAGCGCGGCATCGTCACTAAAGACGGGCAGCGACTAGACGATGGAGTTGGATTGGCGCACAAGTCGATCGTTGCGGGGCTTGAACGCGGAGTGAACGAAGAATACTTGGCGAAGCAATTTCACTGCCCTGACTGTGGCACCGAGGTGAAGGGCACGCGCCGCGCGCGGCGCACAGCCCATGCCTCGAAAATCGTTTTGCCAGAACGTTGTCCCGCCTGCGGCGGAAAAATACGCGGACGCGTGCAGGTCTTCTATGGTTTGCGGTGGTCCGGTTCTATCCCGGTTCCTCCGGGAGCAGAAGTAGTTCCCTTTGGTAACTACACTAGTTACCAAAGGGAACTACGGGTAGTTACCAAAGGGAACACACAAAGTACTACGACAACTACAACAACGACGACCGGAAAATGGTATGTGGAAACAGACCAAATCTGCGCGGTCTTCGCGCGCGCCATTGGCGTGGAACGCTACGATCCGACCGAACGCGAACAGCGTCAGGTCGCGGCGCTCCTCGCGGACGGATATTCAGCCGAAGGTATTGGCGCAGGCATTCAGCGCGCGGTGCAGCTAGCCGCGACCAAAGGGCAAAAGGTTCGCTCGCTGGTATACTGCATCCCCGAAGTGAGAAATCCGAGCGTGAGACTGGCAACCGAGGCGGAAACCTCAGAGCGGGCAGCCGAAACCGATGCGGGAACCCCGAAACCGACAGCCGTAGCGGGAAAATCCCCAGTCGAGACCAAACCCGTGGCGAGAAAACTCCAAATTGAATCCGAACCAACATTGCTTGATGTTCTCGCCAACGGGAACGCGGAACTGCGCGATTTGCTGGACGTGATCCAAGCGAAGAATTCGACGCGGGTGCTCGACCGCGGTGACGCGCGCGCCTGGCTGAAACTCGCCGACGATTTCGCGGACCTCGCCAAGGAACGCGATACCTCGCCCATCGGTCTCGTGATGCAGGCGGTGCTGGAGGCGATCGGCGCGAACTCGAACCGCGAGGGATTCCTTGCGCCGAACCTGGCGCGGCGAATTCTCGAACGCTGGCACGCTCTGCGAGAAGCAATCACCGCGAAGGAGCGCGCAGGGGAAGAGAGCACGCGAGTAACTGTTTCGCCCAACAACACGGCGACTGAACCTGCGACTACCGCGTGGTCGGACGATGACGAGGAAGAACCAGCGCAGCCGCAATACTCACAGACGCTCGCGGGCGTCTCGCCGAGCAATGCCAACGATATTTGGCACGGGACACTGGGCGAGCTTCAACTTCAAATGACCCGCGCCACTTTCGATACCTGGGTGCGTCCTACTCGCGCCCTGGGTTGGGAGGACGGGCATGACGGCAGCACGCCCACGCTGATCGTTGGTGTTCAGAGTCCGTACGCGAAAGAATGGTTGGAAGCCCGCCTGAGCATGTCAGTTCAGCGAGTCGCCACAGGGATCGTCGGTCGCGCGGTAGAGATTCGCTATGTCGCGCCCGTCCCGCGGGACACCGCGGGATCTACGACAGAGGCGCGCGCGTGAACCTCGTCGATCTGCGCTGCGGAGCAGGGAACTCTCGCTCGGTATGACGACGATACCTCGCACTGCAACGCACGCAGTGCGGTGCAAGTGTTACGACCCAGACCGGACGGAAACGCGTCCTGATGCGCGGCAAGAACTGGATTCCGCACGCTAGGCATTACTCGA
>DAIDTM010000100.1 GCA_027457205.1 Anaerolineae bacterium
GTTAGGTGGTTGGGTGGTTTGGTGGTTGGGGTGTTAGGGCGTTAGACTGTTTGAATGGTAGGCAATCGTCGAACCCCCTAACCACCTTTTTCTCCTATAATTTGCGCCACCAGTGTCCTTGACCGCGGACTGGTATCGAAATCGCAAAAGACAATCTGCTGCCACGTGCCGAGCGTCAGCGCGCCGTCTACGAACGGCACCGTGAGCGACGGTCCCATCAGCGCGGCGCGGATGTGCGAATGTCCATTGTCGTCGTGCCAGCGCAAATGATGGCGATACGCGCGGTCGGGCGGCGTGATTTCGTCGAGCACCTGCTGCAAATCGGCAACGACGCCGTCCTCAAACTCAATCGTCGTCAAGCCGCCGGTCGAGCCGGGACAAAAGATCGTCACAATGCCGGCAGCAAGTTTCGATTCCTTGACTGCGCGCGCGACCTGAGTCGTAATATCTTGCACATCGTACCCGCCGCGCGTGCGGACGTGTAGCTCGTGTGTCACGACCATTGAATGCCTCAAGTAATCGGACGCGGATTGACGCGGACTAACGCGGATTTTGTTTTTATCTGCGTTCATCTGCGTTTATCCGCGTCCAATATCATTTCTTCTTCAGCGCTTCGAGGACGCGCCACGGCGTCAGCGGAAACTCATCGATCCACACGCCGGTCGCATCGTGCACCGCCGCGATGATCGCCGGCGCGAGCGGAATGAACGGCATCTCCGCCATGCCGCGCGCGCCCCACGGTCCGTTCTCGTCAGGAAATTCCATAATGACGGAATCAACGCGCTCGGGCACATCGAGAATTCCCGGAATGAGGTACGTACTCAGCGACGGAGTAAGCACCTTGCCATCTTTCGATTGGAAATTTTCTTGGATCGCCCAACCCTGCGCCTGCGCAATCGCGCCTTCGATCTGCCCTTGAATCAGCCGCGGATTGATCGCCTTGCCAACATCGTCCGCGCACGTCACGCGGTCGACACGCACCTGCCCGGTCTCAGTGTCCACCTCGACTTCCACGGCCTCCGCGACGTAGCCGTACGCGACATTCGGTTTCGATTCGCCGGTTTCCGGCGCAAAGTTATCGGTCGGCGGCGCGAGGTACTGATACGTCGCAATCGCTGGGCGCTCTTCGTCGTTCCATTTTTTCAGCGCGGCTTCACTCGCGCCCTTGATCGCGTTGCCGCCCATGTACGTCATCCGCGACGCGGACACGCTGCCAGCGTTCTCGGTCTGCGCGGTGTCGGAGACGATCATCTGGATTTTGTCGATGGATACGCCGAGCGTGTTCGCCGCCATCTGTGCGAGCGCAGTGTGCGTGCCCTGTCCCACTTCCGCCGCCGCGTGATGCACGATCACCTTTTCGATTTCCGAGCCGCCGTGCAACTCCACCGTCGCCGACGCGCCTTCCTTCGCGCCGAAACTAAATCCGATGTTCTTTAGCGCCGCCGCGAAGCCGCGACCACGCCTCAAACTGGATTTGCCGCTTACTGACTTCTGCCTACTGAATACTGACCACTGGAATTCGTCCGCGCATTTCTGCACGACCTGCGGTAGACTCACAGGTCCGCCCGGCAGCGGCGTCTGCACTGCGAGCAGACTACCTTCGCGCAAAACGTTTTCCAGACGCAACTCGACCGGATCGCTGCCGAGTTTTTCCGCGAGCTTGTTCATCTGCGTCTCAGCTTGAAAGTGCGCCTGCGGTCCGCCAAAGCCGCGAAACGCGCCGGTGACGATATTGTTCGTCGTGACCGCGTACGCATCTACCTTTACGTTGGGAATGTCGTACGGACCCACCGCGCCGAACGCCGCGTTGCCCAGCACCTTGGGCGAGGTGTACATATACGGTCCCGCATCCGCGATGATTTCGACTTCTGCCGCGACGATTTTGCCGTCGCGCCGCGCGCCCCATTTCGACTTGAGCCACATCGGATGGCGCTTGTGGTGACCGATGATGCTCTCTTCGCGCGACCAGATGATTTTTAC
>DAIDTM010000101.1 GCA_027457205.1 Anaerolineae bacterium
TACAGCCAGGCGACGATCACCGCGCCCACGACGAACGCGCCAATGAGAAAAATCGCGCGGGTTCGCCAGGTGTGTGCGGCTTTTAGCCCGGCGACCACTGCGACCGGCAACAACAGCGCGGGGATGAACTTGATCGTCGCGCCCAGCGTCAGCGCCGCCGCCGCGAGTGTGAATCGACGCGCCGTCAGCAGGTAGAGTCCGAGCGCGATGAATAGGACCATCACCGCATCGTTGTGGCTGTTGCCAGCCGTCTCGTAGAGCACCAGCGGATTCCACGCGAAGAGGACCACGCCGTACAGGGCGCGTTCCGGCGCGTGCTGGCGCAACGTCAGCCCGATGAGCGCGGCAGTCCCGGCATACGCGAGAATGCTGATCATTTTGAAGGTCAGCACATTAGCGATGACGCCATCGCCGGCGAACCGGGCTGCGCCCGCCGCGAGCAACTCCCAGCCCGGTCCATACGCCGATGGGTAATAGTCCCACGCCGCGTAACGGAAAAACTTGTCCTGATGGAATTCGACCGCCGTCTGATAAAACGGATTCGCGCCGTAAATGGCGGTCATCCGCCCGTGAACGATATTGTCGAAGATGTCCGCCGCATCGACCGGGTACAGCAGCAGCAGAATCGCGTTGAACGCCAACGCGCCGGCGATCGCCACGCTCCAGACCGCCGCGCGATGCTTGCCGCGCGCGATCCGGCACGCCAGCGCGTACAGCAGAAAGAGCGCGGCAAAAGCGATGACGTACGCCGCCGCCGCGAGCGGAGCGTGATGCGAAATTTTAGCGATGGTCTCTTGCGGAATCGACCACCATTCGATCAAACTGTAACGCCAGACGAAAGCGAGCGCGTAAATCGCCGCGCTCACGGCGGCGAGAGCAGCCAGTTGGACAATCGGTTTACGCATTTCGCTCAAAAACGTTCGAACGTTCCAACGTTCCAACGTGCGCACGAACGCGCGTGAACAAATTCAACAGCCAGGGCAGTATCAGAAACACGTACAGCGGAATGAATTCCAACCATTGCGCCCACACGACCGGCGTCCACGTGATGAAAAAAGTGTACGCGAGCGCGACGAGTCCGCTGTACATAAACCAGCCCGTCCACGCGTCGAACGCCAAGCCGAATTTGCCGGGTCGCACGAACAGCGCGAGCAGCGGCACGAGCCACAGCATATACCACGGAAAGAGGTCTTGCGCGAGCAGCGTAAACATACCGATCAGCCAGATGCTGCGACGGATCGCCTGCTCGGCGTTCGCAGCGGGACGCAAAACGCAAGCCAGTCCGATGATCGCCAGCGCGCCCAGCAGCAATAGCGTGACCACGTGCGCGCCCGATCCGCCCGCCCAGCGTGAAATCGTTTGGAAAATCGGCGCAGGCGGACGCTCGATCAAATCGGTGACGACGCCTGCCAAGCCCATATTGAATCGTTCGTTGAAATACTGCGGCAAGAAACCGACCACGCCGCTGCCTTGCGAAAGGTATGGAACGTACGTCACGGCAAAGGTCGCGGCGAACGCCAACGGCATCTGCCACGTTGGGCGTAAACTTCCTCGGTCGTCGCGCCCGCGCCACAGCGCGGGCAAAAGCAGCGCGGGGTAAAGTTTCAGCGCGGTTGCCGCGCCGAGAAACACGCCGACCCAGCCATCGCGTCCTTTGGCGCGCGCCAGCCACGCCGCGACGAGCAGCGGCACCACCAATCCGTCGACGTGCGCCGAATGCGCGGTCTCAAAGATCACCAGCGGATTCCACAGATAAATCAAAGCCCAGTGCGCCGGTTTGCCCAGCGCGCGCAGCAGCCCAACGAGCAGCACACCCGCCAAAATATTTCCGGCTGCCATGACGATTTGAAACCAGCGCACATTGTCCGGTACGATGCGCCAGATCGCCGCGTACGCCAGCTCTGCGCCAGCAGGATAGACGGTCACCGCGTCGGGACGATTGATGTGGACGGAAATTGTTGGGTCGCGCAAGTTGTCCAGTGGCGGCGCGCCGGGCGGATACGCGTACGGATTGATCCCGTGCGCCTGCACGCGGCCGTCCCAGACGTAGCGGTACATATCGTCGGACAGCGTTGGCGGCGTGAAGACGAGGATCGCATTGAAGAGGATCGCGAACGCGAAGATGATGATGAGGGTCGAGCGGCGAGGCGCGAAGGGCGAATCCAGAATTTCGCCGCGCAGAACAAAAACAACCGCAAGCGCGTAGAGCGCGAACGCCGCGAAGAATGCCAACTCAAATCCGATGGTGTTCTGGCGCAAGTCCTGCAAGCGCAGCGCGACGAGGTATGGAATCAGCGAAAGGATGCCCAACGCGATCAATCGAAGAGACTTCATTTCAGATTCAACGTCAAAGGATGTCCGGTCGCGTCGTCGTAAACCAACTTGTCCGGCGAGGCGTTCGCGGTGAGCGCGAAAACGACAATCGCCGCCGTGCCGTGCGCCGGCTGAATCGTGATGGAATGGAATTGCTCGATGGGAGAATTGAAATTGATGGTGAGCGGTGAGTCAACGCCGCTACTGGAATCGTAGAGGCGCAAGAATTTCGGATCGATGCCGAGCGGCTGGCTCGTCTGGTCTTGCAGCGCAAAAACGACGAGGACGAATACGCTGCCGCTCGGCGGCGACGCGTTTCCGATGCGGTTGGCTTGTGCGATCTGGTCAACCCGCATCGCGACGTAGCCGTTCTCGGCGCGCGGCAGCGCGGGCGGCAGCGTCGTCGGCGCAAATGCCGCGCTCGAAATCGGCGGGTACAGCATCGCCGCGTTGGCGCTTGCATCGCCGCTGGATGTTACCCCCGCGTTCTGCGCGGTGAGCGGCGCGGTCAACGACGCGCCATTCTGACTCCACTCGAACGCGAGCGCATCCTAAATCTGCTGGTCGGTCATCGCGCGCAGATTCGCCTCGTCGCCGCTGCGGACAACATCGAAAACAACCTGCGCGTTGGGATTGCGCGCTTGGAATTCCGCGCCGACGAGCGGGAACTCGCTGAACGAGTCACCGGCGCGGATGCCTTCACCTTTCACGCCGTGGCAGGCAGCGGTCGCGCAGTTCTGCGCGTACAGCGGCGCGCCGCGCGCGAGTTGCTCGGCGACCGTGCCGACGTTCGGCGTGGGCGCTGGCGCGGCAGTGGGCGCAGCACACGCCATCAAGATCGAACCGCAAAGAACGCAAAGGACGCGAAGATGGTACTTGGTTTTTTCTTTGCGCTCTTTGCGTTCTTCGCGGTTAGATTCTGTTACGTGATCCACTGCACGACTCGCGCGACGCGATTGCCCTTGGCGGCTTGCGCGACCGCCCAGGGATGCAGCAGCGCATCGATTCCGATATGCCGGTTCGCGGCGGTCATCAGCACCACAAAGTTGAGCGTCAGCAGCAACAGGTACGTCCATTCCCACTCGCCGGGAACGGGCAGCAAACCAATCGTCAGGTTCAACGCCTGCGCTGTGCCCGCCAGCGCGCCGAGCCGCCCGAACACGCCGAACAAAACGGTGATGGTGATAAAAAATTCCATCCCGAAGATGAGCCACGCCATCCAACTAAAATTCGGCAGCACAAAGCCGCGCAAGAATCCCCCGTACGCGCTCGACAAGAAACTCAAGTCGATGGAAAAGCTGGGCAGTCCGAGCAAATGCAAATCAAGATTGAAGACGTGCAGGTTGCCCGCGTACGCCGCCTCGCGTCCGATCCAATCGCACAATCCAGAGGTGAATTTTTCGCGCGTGCTGAATTGGAAGTTGGCTGGACAACCAAACGTCGGCGGCAGTTTCCACAAGAGCTGCGAGAACCACAGCAAGCCAACGATGATGCGACCGATACCGAGTCCGACATTGCCGAGGCGTTGATCGAGCGCCGAAGATGTCTGAGCCATAGGTTGAGTGGACATACGGGACTCCTTCACGTTTTGGTTTCGTCGTTCAACGCTTTGCTCACTTGAGTTTCACCGGCATTACCGTTATCGCATTCGCTGGCGCTGTCGTTTGCTCCTCGCCGATCAGGAGAGTTGCCGGTGTTTTCGGATCGTAGTTGATGACCAACGACTCCGTTTGACCGACGCGACGGTAAAGATCGGCGACGATTCCGTGTTGCGCCGAAATGATCGCGAGCGAGTTGGGCTGCACTGGCGCGCTCGAATCGATTTTGAATTGCCGCGCGCTGCTCTCGAATGGCAACTGCACGTTCAACGCATCGCCGGCGCGCCAGACCGGGATCAGCGGCTGATTGAATTCGTAGGACAAGTTGGACAAGTTTGAAACTTGCCCCACGGGCGGCATGTACGCGTAGCGCAGCGTGTGAACACCGGCATCGGTCACGCCTTCATCGCGCTCAGTGACTTCGCGGACGAGCATCAGGTTCAGCGTGCCAGTGCCGCCCAAACCTTGCAAGCCGTGCGTGATGATCGTCAGCCCGGCGTCATTCGCGGAAACATCACCCCAGGACATGATCGGATAAAAAATCTCGCGGCGATACGTCACGTCGCCCGGCGCGATGGGACGGTTGTCGACCGGATGATCGAACGCGCCAAAGCCCAGGTCGTCGATGCGATTCTGCGCGGCAAGCGTCGTCGGCGTTTGCGCGATCGCGGTCGTCTGCGGCAGCGCGGCGATCTGCAAATTCACATCGATCAGCGGATCGTCCGCGCGCAGCGTCACGGTTTTCGTGATCGGCTGTCCGCCGAGATGGAACACAGCTTGCGCCCGCGCGAGCAGCGGACCTTCGGCAAGCATGGTGATTTGCGCGGTCGTCTGGCTTTCGCGCGCGCGCTCCGCGCCAAAGAACGAACCGTAGACATCGCCGCTGTCGTCGATGTAGGTAATGTCGTCGCCGGGCGCGGCGAGGCGATTCTTGCCGCTCTGTGCCGACAAGTCCGCGAACGCGCCGCCGTGCGCCGCGTCGAGCGTGACGCTGACGAGCCCGTTCG
>DAIDTM010000102.1 GCA_027457205.1 Anaerolineae bacterium
CTCTTCGCGCGCGGCGCGTCAAGTCGCCTAGCGCGTGCAGCGCGGCAGCAGGCAGCGGATCGGTAAGCGAGAGAAAACCGGTGATCGAGCGGATGTTCACGTCACGGAGAACCAAACAAAAAGTCGCCGATTTGCTGCCACCAGGAGGGTTGGGGCGGCGGCGTGGGCGTCGGTACGCTGACCGTCGGTGTGGGCGCGGGCGTGATCTCTGGAATGACCACCTTCTCGTTCTCCTTTGCCCAGTGCCAACTGCGCGCGACGGTTTCGACGTATTGCGGACTCGCCACCAGTTTTCGCTTTTCGATCAGCGCCGCCTGCGTCGCTTGGGCATGATCGACTGCGAGCTGCGCTTGCTCGGCGGTTTGATCGAGGTGAATGCTCGTCACGACGCGTTGACTGAAATCCCAAATAAAGTACAACGTGAAGGCAAAAACGACGATGATGAGGAGCTGAACGGATAGGCGCGGCACAACGGATCATCCTTTCCATTTCGCCAGCCGTTGGAGACGATTGGCGATCTTCACGTCACCGGGTTGCGTACCTATCATACCGCAATTCACGCGGCGAGTCAAACAAATTTCCGGATTCGGGCGAACGAATGTGCCGCAACAACTGTTTGACCTGCGTCGAGTCTCAAGGTAGAATGGAGGTAATGACAAATGACAAATGACGAACAACTAATGGCGACTATGCGCTTTGATATTTTTACGCTCTTTCCCGAAATCTTTGCCGGCGTGTTCGACGAGAGCATTCTCAAACGCGCTCGCGACGCGCGCTTGCTGGAGATTGCGCTGCACGATATTCGCGATTACACGACCGACAAGCACCATATCACGGACGATTATCCGTACGCCGGCGGCGGCGGAATGGTGATGAAGCCCGCGCCGATCTTCGCGGCGGTCGAAGCAGTGTTGGGGCTGGAAATTGGAACCGATGCTGAGATGGCAAACGCGCCCGTCCAACCTCCAATCCCCATCATTCTGCTTTCACCGCAGGGACGCGTGTTCGATCAAACGATCGCGCGCGAACTCGCGCAGCACGCGCGGATCGCGCTGATCTGCGGGCATTACGAGGGCGTAGACGAGCGCGTGCGCGAACACCTCGCGACCGACGAAATCTCGATTGGCGATTACGTGCTGACCGGCGGCGAAATCCCGGCGATGGTGATCGTGGACGCGGTCGCGCGGCTGATTCCCGGCGTACTCGGCGATCCCAGCGCGCCGGCGCACGATTCGCACGCGTCCGGCTTGCTGGAAGGTCCGCATTACACGCGTCCCGCCGAGTTTCGCGGCTGGAAAACGCCGGACATTTTACTGTCGGGCAATCACGCGCAGATTGCCGCGTGGCGGCGGCGCGAATCACTGCGGCGGACATTCGAGCGGCGACCGGACCTGTTGGTCAACACCGAGTTATCGGAAGAAGACCAAGAATTCCTGCGATCGCGCGGTTGGACCAGCCCTCGCCGCGAGGGTTAGCTGGGACTGATGACGTACCAAAAGTTGGAAATGAACCCACGCGCGTCCGGCGTGAACACTTGCTTGACGATTGCCGGCGTGCCATTGGTACAGCGCCACTCGTAGACCGTCTCGCGTCCGGTCGCGACCGCCGGAATGAAATCGGAGTTCGGATTGGACGCGCACCACGTTGTCATCCCCTCGTTCGGCGTCTTGCTGGTGTCCGCTTTGCTTTCGCACGGAAGGTTCGCGCCCACCGTGCACGCGTAGACCTTGCCGCCCATGCAGCGCCAGAACGAATTGCGGACAAACAAATCGAGCGGCGCGTCGGCAGACGCGTTCGTTGCTTTCATCAATCCCTTGGCAACCACATCCGGCATTTTCGGTCCGGTGTAACGCGCATCCGGCGTATCGATGGCGCCGACCGCCGCGCAGTACGCGAATGGATCGGTGAAGCTGGCGGCTTGGGTCGCGGTGGGTGTGGGATTGGGCACCAGCGAAACGGTGGTTGGCGAGCAGGACATCAGGTTGGCTGCGATGAGAAGGAACAACGTGAGCTGGAAAATGCGTGAGCGATTCATTGTAACTTGCCTCCTGTCGGCTATTTTATCACAAACCATCCGGCGTGGTAAATCGCTCTTGGCGGTCTAGAGAAAAAACGATTTGAATTCGGCAAGCGTCTCATCAGGCAATTCCTCCGCCAGATAGTGTCCTCCGTCCAGCGCGCGCCCACGCGCATCGGTCGCGACCTCCGCCCAATCTTTTAGCGGCGAAAAATACCGTTCGATCGCGCCGCGCTTGCCCCACAGCGCGAGCAGCGGGCACGCGATCTTGCGCCCGGCTTGCGCATCCGCGCGGTCATATTCCAGATCGATGCTCACCGACGCGCGATAATCCTCGCAGCTGGCGTGGATGGTTTCCGGCGTAAAGCAGCGCAGGTATTCGTTCAACGCTTCGGGTGAGAACGGCGCGAGTCCCGCGCTGCCGCTGCCGATCTTCTTGAGCAAATAGAATTGCGGATGGCTTCCGATCAGTTT
The DNA here is from genome assembly GCA_027457205.1 of Anaerolineae bacterium. Lineage (GTDB taxonomy): Bacteria > Chloroflexota > Anaerolineae > UBA4142 > UBA4142 > DAIDTM01. Next base: position 2,492 of record DAIDTM010000102.1, read on the forward strand.
TTCCGGCAGAGGTCTTGGCTGAATCAGAAAGAACCAGTGATAGTACGCCTGCGCGAACTCGCGGGTCGTATTCTCGTACATCTTTTTCGTCGGCGAGATGTCGAGCAGCGCGAGTTTTAGCACGCAGTCGGGGTGATCGAGCGCGAGGCGATGCGCGACGCGCGCGCCGCGGTCGTGCCCGGCGAGGTAGAATCGTTCAAAGCCGAGTTGGCGCATCAACTCGACCTGGTCGCGCGCCATCGCGCGCTTGGAATAGTTGCTGTGATCGAGCGCGCCTTCGGGCTTGCTGCTGTCGCCGTAACCGCGCAGGTCGGCAGCGACGACCGTCCGATGCTCCGCAAGGCGCGGCGCGAGCTTGTGCCAGATGGCGTGCGTTTGCGGATAGCCGTGTAGCAGCAACAGCGGCTGCCCTTGCCCGCCGACGACGGCGTTGATGACGACCTCGCCGGTATCCACGCGTACCGGCTTGAATCCTTCGAACATGATGCTCTCTATTTCTGATCTGACTTGACAGCGCCCGGAGAAAAATCGGACGACTCGTTGAAGAGCGTCCGATTTCTCTTGACCACTGATCGCCGTCCACTCACCACTGGCACTAGACCGTCGCGATCAACTCAATCTCCACGCACGCGTCTTTCGGCAAACGCGAGACCTGCACCGTCGAGCGCGCGGGCGGCGCGGATGGGAAAAACTCTGCGTAGATGGCGTTCATCTTCTGAAAGTCATCCATATTCGTCAGAAAGACGGTCGTCTTGACGACGCGGCTCATCGAACTGCCGGCGGCTTGCAGCACCGCGCTGAGATTTTGCAGCACGCGGCGCGTCTCCGCTTCGATGCCGCCCTTCACCAGATTGCCAGTGGCGGGTTCAAGCCCGGCTTGACCGGCGCAAAAGATGAAATCGCCGACGCGGATCGCTTGCGAGTAAGGTCCGATCGCTTTCGGCGCGTGTTCCGTGCTGACGACTTGACGTTCCATTTCTTCCTCCGTTTTGATAGGTGCGACGCATTTCGCAAATGCGTCGCACCTAATTCCAAAAGAATAGGCGCGGCGTGCTCGCCGGGCTAACGGGCGTATTGTGCGGCGACAGCGACGGATCGACGCCTTGAATCCGCATCACGACGACGCTCCACTTGAACGCGCGCGCGTCGGCAGACGCATCATTCCACCACGCGTTCGGCACGTTCCAGCGCGTTTCCTTCGACCAGGCGGTGCGGACGGCTTGGCTGCCATCGCGCGCGGTGAACGTAATTGTAATGTTGTACCATTCGTCCTCGCGCAAGCCATTGGGAGAAACCGGTTGCCATTGCAGCACAATGAGCCAGTTGACGCCCTGGAAGACCGTCGCATTCAACGGCGCGGTCAACATCGGCGCGGCATAGAGGATTGGGACGGGCGTGGCGGCAGGGATCGGCGCGCGCGCGCCGCGGCGCGTCGGCGTTGGAAGAATTTTTGGGGTCGGCGGCGCGGGCGGTAGCGGCGTCGGCGTCGGCGGCACGGGCGTCGCGACGACGTAGATTATCTGGATAATTTGCGTAGGCGCGGGTTTCGGTCCCAAGCCCAGCGCGCGCGACAGCGTGTTCGTCGTGATCGCGCGAAAGATCACCCAGCCGATGCAGGCGACGAGGAACACTCCGAGAATGATCGACGCGATGCGCGCCGCGCCGCGCGCGTAGGGGAAACGGCTGGCGAGCGGATCCGCGCCGCAGCGCGGGCACTGGGTCGAATCGGCGGCGATGCGGCTGCCGCAATGAGCACAGCGAATGCGCGAACGCCGCGTCACCAGTTCGAATCCGCACGCGCCGCAGACTGAAGCATCGACGCTCACGCGCCTGCCGCAATTCGGGCAGCGCGGAGCGTCGTCATTCATCTGAATGTTCTCAGACAAGGCAGGCAAAGCGAATCAGGGGAAGATGGATTGTCCGGAAAATAGTCGCTGCAAGTCAGAGAAGGAAATGATCACCATCAAACCCAGGAGCACCGCGAGTCCGACCAGGTGCACCATCCCTTCCTTCTGCGCGTCGATCTTTTTTCCGCCGCGCACCCATTCGAGCAAAACGAAGATCAGGTGACCGCCGTCGAGACCAGGGAAGGGCAGCAGGTTGCCCACCGCGAGATTCAGACTCAGCAAGCCCAAGAACTGCAAGAGCGCGATGGCTCCACCGCGCTGCGCGAGTTCGTTGGTGGCTTGCGCCATTCCGATGACGCCGACGACCGAATTGGGCGGCGCCGAGCCGCGTACCAACTGCCCGACCATCGTCGGCACCGACGCGACGACCGTCCACATATCGCCTAGCGCGACGCGCGGCGCATCGATCGGCGAAGTCTGTAGATCGAGACCCAGCGCGGCGTTCTGTGCGTCCACCGTCTGCGGAATCTGTACGGTGATCGGACCGAGCAGCTTGTTGTCGCGCCAGAGCCGCCAGTCAATTTTCCAGCCCGGATGGCTGGTTGTGAATTGCGCCAACTCGCTTTGATCTTTGAGCGCGCGTTCCGTTTGCGGATCGACGATAAAGACCAGGACATCGCCAGCGCGCACGCCGGCGTGGTCGGCGACCGAGCCGGGCGCGACCGACGAGACCGTCAAGCCCAGCCAGCCATCGAGCGCGATGCCCAAGGGACCTTGACCTGCCGGCGGATTCGCGCGCGGCGTTACCTGAATCGGGTCCAGCGTGCGACCATTGCGGACGACCGTCAACGTCACCGGATGCCCGGCGTTGGCGCGCAGAACCTGACTGAGCGACGGGTAATCGTTCTGAACGTTCTTGCCATTCACCGCAATGATCGTATCGCCTTTGGCTAATCCCGCGCTCGCCGCGGGCGAATTCGACGCGACCGCGGAAATGCTCGTGGTTTGCACGGTGGCGTACGGACGAGTCACCGCTGCCGTCAAGCTAAAGACGACGAAAGCGAGAATTAGGTTCATCGTCACGCCGGCGAGCAGCACCGCCGAGCGCACCGCCGGTTTCGCGCTGGCAAATCCGCCGGCGACATTCGGGTCTTCTTCGCCCATCAACCGCACAAAGCCGCCGACCGGAATCGCGTTGAGCGTGTATTCTGTTTCGTCGCGCTTGCCCAAAACTCTGAGGCGCGGCGGAAAACCAAAACCAAATTCAAGGACGGGAATGCTCAGCCGCTTGGCGACGAAGAAATGCCCAAACTCGTGAACGAAGACGAGCACGCCCAGCA
>DAIDTM010000103.1 GCA_027457205.1 Anaerolineae bacterium
GGTCCACTCTTCACGCTCGACCGGCTCGCCGCGCAGCGGCGGTCGTCGAACATCGCGTGGGCGCGCGCACTGATCGATCAGAGCGACGCGGCGGACGCCGCCACCAAGGCACGCGCCGCGCTCGGCGACAAGTTCATGGCGTCGTATCATCCGCCGCCGTTCTACGTCACGCGCGCCGACGTAACGATGTCATCTACTTCTCGCGCGATGGTATTCGCGCTAACACCGTTTGCCGAAACGCCCGCTGAAACGCAGAACGTGCTGAGCGGCGTCGCCGCATCGCTGCGCGCTGCCGGCGCAGGGGTCACGTTCGACGCGTCGCGGTTTGGCATCACCGTCCCCTTTGCCAGCGCGTCCGACCTGACCGATAAACTCGCCGCGCTCGCGCAGGCGCTGCCCAGCAGCGCGGAATGGTCGTTCGTCCGCGCCGTGCTATCGCCGAAGAACATCGCGTGGGAAGATACGGACCAAGCGGTCACGCACGCGACGCACTTGCACGAAGACATCGACCTGTCGCCGGCGTGCGGCGCGTTCACCGTGCAGGTCGATGCGTTGTCTTCGAGTCTTGCGCCGCTTGCCAACGCGCCGGCAAGCGATGGCGCGGCGCAGTTGCAGCGCGCGCTGCTTCAGTACGCGCAGAGCGGCTGGCAAGCCGCGCTCGCGCAGGGCAGCGTGACGTACCACGTCGGCGCGAATACAACGCGCGTGGAGCCGTGCGCCGCGCGCGCGGTGGAGCTTACTGCATCGACGTTTCTTCCATTGCGCGTCGCGCTGATCGTCGCGGGGATCGAGATCGTGGGGATCGGGATTCTAGTCGCGCGGTGGAGAAGAAGACGTCGAGGCGTCTCCTAGTCACCTGGTCGCGTGGTCGCGCTCGGACCGCTGGACTATTTGACTACGCGACTATCTGACAAACAAGTCCCTTGAGGTACTCCGATTCGGGGAATGACAGCAGAATCCGATGATCGGGCGACTGCGAAAGCTTGGCGATGATCTGCACGTCGCGTTTCGCGTCGGTCGCCGCTTCGAAAACGACCTTCTGGAATAATTCCGCGCTCACCTGCCCCGAGCACGAAAAGGTCGCGAGCGTTCCGCCGGGTTTCAACAGCTTGAGCGCGAGCAGGTTGATGTCCTTGTAGCCGCGCAAGCCGGACTGGAGCTGCGACTGCGAGTGCACGAATTTGGGCGGATCGAGAATGATCGCATCGAACGTCCTACTTGCGTCGCGGCAGCGACGCAGTACCTGGAACGCATCGCCTTCGACAAATTCTCCGCGCGCGTCGCAATCGTTCAGCCGCATATTCTTGCGCGCCAAGTCCAGTGCGTCCCGCGACGCATCGAGGTTGACAACGCGAGCGTTTGAATTTGCCGCGCACGCGTACACCGCGAATGCGCCGGTGTAGGAAAAGACGTTGAGGATTTCGGGGGCGTGAGGCGCGGGGCGAAGAAATTCCGCGACACGCTTTCGATTTTCGCGCTGGTCGAGGTAAAAGCCGGTCTTGTGCCCGCGTTTGACGTCCACCAGAAAATGCAGATTGTTCTCGCAAATCTCGATCAGGTTGGGCGGCTCTGCGCCGCGTAGGACGCCGACTGCGGGCGCGAGCCCTTCCTTCTCGCGCACATCCACGTCGCTGCGTTCGTACATCCCGCCGGGTTCCAACAATTCCTGCAACAGTCCGACAACTTCGTCTTTGCGTTCTTCAATCCCCAGCGTCAGGAACTGCACGACGACGAAATCCGCGTAACGATCCACGACCAAGCCGGGCAGCCCGTCGCTTTCGGCATTGACGAGGCGGTACGCGTCCGTTGCCGCGCGGTCGATCAGCGCGTCGCGCGCGGCGATGGCGCGCTGGAGCCGCGCGTGTAGAAACGCGCGGTCGATCGGTTCGTCGTTCCAGGTCCACACGCGCGCCGCGATCTGCGAGCGCGCGTTGTAATAGCCGCGCGCGAGCCAGCGTTCCGCCGAATCAAAGACATCGACCGTACCGCCGTCGAGCGCGTCGTCGGCGCGCGCAATCGCGCCGGAGAAAATCCACGGATGATGCGCGAGGATGGCTTTTTCTTTGCCGCGCTTGAGGACGATGCGCGGGTTCATCGCGCCGCCAGCTGTCGATGCGCGTCTTCGGTCAACCCGCGCAAATCGGCAACCGCCAGTTCCGCATCGGAAAAACCGAGCAGCTGCATGATGCGTTCTGCCAGCGCCAGGTCGCCGCGAGCGCGCTTGAGCCATTCGTCGCGGTGGCGCGCATCGTAGTGCAGCAAATAAAATTCGTGTTCCATCAACAACTGCCAGAAATGCCGGATCGGATCGAGGATGACGCGGCGCGTTTCCTGGAACCGCGCATCCGCATCGGCAAAGCCGGCGCGGAAACGGTCGAGCCACTCGTGCGCGGCAAGGCGCATCACCTTGGCATGCCGCCCGTCGTCTTCCGCCGCGTGCCCCGCCATCTCGCCGAGGATCGACGGACGTCCGTAGCTGGCTTGTTCCGCGTAGCCGCGAATCGCGATCATTGCCTCGTACGCGCCCATGAACATCGCGGTCAAGCCGGGATGCAGCGAAGGAATGGCGTCCATGAACGGCGCGAAGAGCGGACTCGCCGCCATATCCAATGGAATATCGGGATACTGCGCCTCGGCGCGCGCGTCCATCTCCGTCATCACCGCGACGTGCGACGCCTCGTCATTCAACACCGCAGCAATCGCGCGCCGCACGGAATAATCGAGCCGGTCTTTCTCGGCGCGCAGGAGCAGCGCGCGCGCCGCGGTCGTCGCGACGTGCTCCGCCGCCAGCTGCACCTTGACCGCGTGTTTGCCAAACTCGACGAACGATTTGAGCCGGCGGTCGGAAAGTTTCTCCGGAAATGGAAAGAGCGGCAGCGAATCCCAGGGCAGATCGTTGACGTGCCAGTGACTGCCGAGCGTCGACACGGCGAGCCGCGTGAGATTCTGATGGCGCGCGCTCCCCAGGTCTTGCGAACCCAACACGTTCGATATTTGGTCGTTCGTAATCATGTCTTTTCTCCTGTCAAGCGATATGTTATTCGCGGCGTCCCCAGTCGGTCCTCAAGCAATAATCGACGACTTGCGGATAATAACTGCGAACGTCGGGTACTTGCAATCCACTGCCCCGCAAATCCCGCCGCGTGTGAGTTGCATCGAAAATTTTAGGCAGCGCGAGGTGCGGCATAAAATAAGATAATGGGACCAGCGCCTGCGACAAGCGCGCCTGACCATTGTTCTTGGCATTTCGCAAAAGCTGATCGAACGCCGCGGGATCGAGGATGGGGAAGCGGTCTAATTTTTTCTTCCGCGCGGCTGGGCTGGATATCATCAGGTCGAAGGTAACGTCCACCAATTCCTGAAGCGTGAACGAGCGCGGCGGTTCAGCGCTGATGTGATAAGTCGTGCCGGGCTGAAAGTTTTGATCGACCAGGTACTGGATCGCGCGCGCGGCGTAATCGACCGGGATGAAATCGATGGGACCGTTGGGGTCGCCAGGCAGCGCGGGCACCAGCCCGTGGTACGCCAGACGCATCGCGTGGTGAAAAAAATTAAACTGCCGCACGATGCCGCTGCGCGAATCGCCAATGATCGTCGTGGAGCGATAGACCGCGATGGGCAGTTCGGGCATCCGCGCGCGCAGAAATTGTTCCGCCTCGTACTTGGATTGCTCGTACGCATTGACAAAGCCGGCGCGGTGCTCCAGCTCGTCTTCAGCGATCCGCCCGGTGCGCCTGCCGGCGACATGCGCGGTACTGACGTGCGCGAACGCACGCAAGTTGCGGCACGCACGCGCCAACTCGGCGAGGTTCACCGCGCCCTGATAGTTTACCGCGCGCGCCGCGTCGAGCGGCAGCGCGAAATCGATCGATGCGGCAGAGTGGATGATGTCGGTGACACTATCCACCAACGCGCGGTAATCGCGCTCGTTCAAGCCGAGACGCGGCTGGGCAACATCGCCCCAGACCGGCTGTGCGCGCGCGGCAAACCGGGCGCGCGTCACCTCGTCCGCGTCCGCGACCAGCCCCAAGAATTTGTTTTGATTTTCCGCTGCCGTGCCATGAAGCAAAATCCTGATTTGTATATCGTCCGGCGTTCCCAGATAGCACCGCAGAATCTCGCCGCCGAGCAAGCCGGTAGCGCCGGTTAGGAAAAGGATGCGTGAACTCATTGGCTGTTCGTATGACGGGGAAGAGGGACGACGGTCATCCATCCTCTGTCAAACTAGGAGTTTTAGCGCGGCAGGCAATACGCGAAATGTCGCTGGTCCTGCGCCGATCAACTCGCCGTCCGCCTCGATCAACATTCGCTGCTTCGATTCGACCGTGACGATTGCGCCGCGATACTCTGACACCTTGGGGTGCGTGAGATGTGTGCCGTTGTAAATCTTGGGCGTGTTCATCAAGACTTCGAACGCGCTAAAATCGCCCAGCACGATCACGTCGAGTTTCCCGTCGTCCAAAGTCGCGTGCGGTCCCACGCGCATCCCGCCGCCGAAATATTGTCCGTTGCACGCGATGACCGAGTTCATTCTGCCTTGCCGCGTTTGATCGTCCACCCGCAGCGTCACGTCCTTGTTCTGGTAAATGAAGATCGTCGTGACAAGCGTCGTCAAGTACGGAATTGTTCCGCCGGCGCGTTTGCCGCCGCGCTCGGTCCGCTCGATCACTTCGCCGTCGAATCCCATGCCGACGACGTTGGCGAAATAGCGACGCGCGTCTTTGCCGTCGACGCGGTAGACGATCTCGCCGATATCGATCGCGCGCGATTCAGTCGCGTGCGCGAGTCGCCGCGCGGCGACAAGTGGATCGCGCGGCAAGCCGGCGGTGCGAACGAAATCCGCGCCAGTGCCCGTGGCGATGACGCCGACCGCCGCGTTGGGGCTGATCGCTTTGCCGTCGGCGATCATTCCGTTCACCACTTCGTTCAGCGTGCCGTCGCCGCCGACCGCGACGAGCAAATCAAAGCCGGCGGCGAGCGCGGCGCGCGCGAGTTCTGTCGCGTGTCCGCGGCGTTTAGTGAGCACAAACTCGTATTTGAAATTTTCCGCGCGCAGCGTTTGCTGGACAGCGAGCCAGCGTTTCGCCATTGTGCCGTGCGCTGCCGCCGGGTTGACGATGAGGTAGGGTTTCATGGGGGGTTCCGTTGGGCGTTTGAAACGCCCGCCTAACATAGGTAAAAGCCCGATAAAAACGGGCTGGGCGTTGCGCTCATTCCGCAGCAACACGCACGCCATCATCTTCCTCGGTTATCCGCTCGAATGGCGCGCGGGTTGTCTTTTGGCGATGATGTTCCTTTTGATTGCGGACAATATGACCACATCTTGCATAGTGCGTTCGCCAAACGTGAGTGCGCCGTAGCCGTCCTGCCAGCCAAATCCTCCTGACGCGCCGGGTTGATGGTTGGCGTAGTGTGAGCTTGCACCTTTGAAATGCTTGATGCAATCCGCGACTGCGAGCTTTGGTGGAATCGAAGCGGCGACATGAATATGATCTTCGATATTTCCAATGGCATGAATGATAACGCCGAGTTCTTTTGCCTTGCCGAGGATCGTACCGTAAACTTGACGCTCAAGAGACTCGTCTAATAATGGCGCGCGCTGATACGTTGCCCACACCAAATGATAATGCAAACGCCAATAGGACATACGGCTCCTTTCCGCTGTCGATTAGAAACTCCACGGCTCAATCATCCTCCACCGTCGATTGGAAATCGACGGCTCATTCAGGTTGAAATCGGCTCAAGCCGATTGAGCGCGCCAACCCGATTCATCGGGTTTCCACCTACGTTAGACGGGCGTTTGAAACGCCCGGCGTCTATGTCTCTCTCAAACCGAAAATCGAAAATGAATGAGGTCGCCGTCTTGTACCACGTACTCGCGTCCTTCCAGGCGCAGCAAACCCTTTTCGCGCGCGGTCGCCAGCGAGCCAGTCGCCAGCAGCGTTGCGCTGTCGATCACCTCCGCGCGAATAAAGCCGCGCGCCATATCGGTGTGCACCTTCCCCGCCGCATCAAGCGCGGTCGCGCCGCGCGTCAGCGTCCATGCCCGCAGCTCCTTGCCGCCAGTCGCGGTAAAGAACGTGATGAGGTCGAGCAACCTGTACGCGGCGCGAATAACTCGCTCCACACTCGATTCTTCCAGCCCCATCTCTTGACGATACTGCGCCGCGTCCTCGCTCGACCAGTCCGCCAGATCCATCTCGCACGCCGCGCAGATGATCATCGATTCTGCTTTTGCGCGCTGCGCGACCGACGCGACGCGCGCGGCAAGCGCGCCGCCGCTTGGCAGATCGCTCTCGCCCACGTTCGCGATGAAGATGAGCGGCTTGGCGGTCAGCAGTTGCAGCGGGCGCAGCAGCGTCGCTTCCGCGTCGCTCAGTCAGAGCGTCCGCGCCGGCTGTCCGGCGGCAAGATGCGCGTGCGCGCGGTCGAGCAATTCCAATTCGGCGGCAAATTTCTTTTCGCCGGCTTTCGCGGCGTTGCGGGTTTTCTCGCGTTGCGTTTCCAGCGTCGCCAAATCCGCCAGCGCGAGTTCAAGTTCCAACACCGCAAGGTCGTCGCGCGGATCGAGTTCGCCGGCGACGTGCGGCACGTCGTCGTTGCGAAAACAGCGCGCCACCAGCGCGATGGCATCGACGTTGCGGATGTGCCCGAGGAACTGGTTGCCCAAGCCCTCGCCTTTGTGCGCGTCCTTCACCAAGCCGGCGATGTCGACCACCTCCAGCGTCGTCGGCGTGACTTTTTCGGGGTGGATCAATTTGGCGAGCGCGTCCAGGCGCGGATCGGGCACGGCGACCACGCCGACATGCGGATCGATGGTGGTAAAGGGGTACGGCGCAACCGCCGAGTGCGCGCGGGTGAGCGCGTTAAAGAGCGTCGATTTGCCGGCGTTCGGCAGACCGACGAGACCGAGCTGGAGCGTCATCGCGTTTCCTCCATAGAAGGTAGAACCGCTCGAAGCGCGCAACGTCTACGCCAGAAACCGATGCGAGGACATTATATCACAATTGCGGCAGAGACGGCGCGTGCGCCTCATCTGATTCTCGCGAAGGCGCGCTCCTACTTTTGCATCCGGCTGACCTGTGGTATAATCGGGCTCGAACTTTTCGATCAAAGGAGTCGCCGTGAATTTCTTACCGAACGGAGTGGCATTCAGCATCCCCTGGTTCAATGGGGGATCATTTCCGATCTACTGGTACGGCATCCTCATCGTCACCGGCGCGCTCGTCGGCGCGTACGTGGCTACGCTCGAAGCCAAACGGCGCGGCATCGATCCCGATCACGTCTGGAACGGCTTGCTGCTCGCGCTGATCTTCGGCGTCATCGGCGCACGCTTGTACCACGTCATTTCCAGTCCCACCGGGACGAACATCGGATTTGCGTACTATGTGCAAAACCCGATGGAGATTCTGAACTTCCGGCAGGGCGGCTTGGGCATCTACGGCGCAGTCGCCGGCGGACTGGTGGCGATCTATATCTACACGCGGCGCGTCAAACTAAATTTCTGGACGATGGTCGATATCGCCATCCCCGGTCTGTTGCTCGGTCAAGCCATCGGGCGCTGGGGAAATTTCTTCAACCAGGAACTGTACGGCTATCCGACGACGCTGCCGTGGGGCATTCCGATCGACGCGGCGCATCGGCTGCCGATCTTTTCCGACTTGACCACGTACCCGGTCGCGACGACGCGTTTCCATCCGCCCTTCCTCTACGAATCGTTGTGGGATCTCGGCTCGGCGATTCTGGTGCTCTACATCGCGCGACACTGGTCCAAAGCCAAGTCCGGCGATCTTATGTTGCTGTGGGGAATGTTGTACGGACTCGGACGCTTCCTCGTCGAGTTCCAGCGTCCCGACGCGTGGCTCATCAGCGGCATCCCTACCGCGCAGCTGATCGGACTAGCGCTGATCGTCATCTGCGGTGTGACGCTGATGTACCGCCACACCGGTCCCAGCAAGGCGACACTCGCCGCGCAATCGGCGCGACAGCGCCGGCAGTCGCAAAAACCGCAGTGACTCGTGGGGGGG
>DAIDTM010000104.1 GCA_027457205.1 Anaerolineae bacterium
CAAGATGCTCTGCCGCAGCCGCTCCGCTTGCTTGAGCGACGCGTCCACCGTTTTTTCCACCGCATCCGCGACCGAGAGGCGGCGTTCCACTTCCGCGACGATTTGCTGCTGCTCGGCGAGAGGAGGAAGAGGCACAGGCAACACAGAAACCTTTGAAATGCTCAAGGTGTAGAGACCTGATGTGGAACTTGAGTTTGCCACGATCCGTCTTCGGCCCTCGACAGAAAGCAACCACAGAAGTACAAGCTTGCCTATTTCAACAGCATTGAATCTCACTTTGATGATGTGGTTCTGGTGCAGACAGGGAGATATGCTACCATCCCATAAAGCAACGCGACCAATCTGATCCTGGCTCCCATTCCCTTCAACAACGAGTAAATCACCTTTTCTCAAAAGGAGTTTTTCAATTTCCGATTTGTGAACACCGATAGTCTTGATTTCATCTAACTGCAATCTTCCTGCATAGACATTTGCAACGCGCAGGTATGGCATTTGAAATGGAAGCTTGATGCGTTTTTGGTTCTTGGTTAGTCCGCCACTGACCTCGCCAATTTCCTCGACAGTTATCCAGCACCATCCCTCCGGCAACGCGCCCAACTCCGCCGCGTTCACTGACGCCAACGCCTTTTTACTTTGCGCCTTTGCGTCTTGGCGTGAGCGTATGCGCTCCAGCAACGAAGACGCCGGCTCAACCTTGCCCGCGTTCTCGGCGCGCCATTCCGCCGTCAGTCTGCCTTCCACTGCCGCCTTGAGCACCGCTTGACGGTAGCGCTTCAACTGCGCCCTCGCCTTCTGCAACGCGGCAACACCCGCGTCGAGGTCGGAGAACAGTTCTTCGATCTTGGCGACGATGCGATGCTGTTCGGCGAGAGGCGGAAGAGGAACAGGTATTTTTTTCAGTGGAGCTTGCGGCAATTTCGGCCGAGTTGTCCCAGTCACATAGTCGTGATAGTCAAAAACATTCAGATATTGACAAAGAAGCGTATTCAAGGTCAAGCCATATCGCGCTCGCAATACGTGAGCATGGTTGTTTATCCACGTCTTTCCTTTGATGATGTATGCTTTGTGCTTGGTTGGCTCAAAAAACGGCGCTCCATCCTCGCCTAACAAAAGCAATTCTTCATCAAACAAGAAATCGTCAATCCATCCAACCTGCCCTGTAGCACCGTAATACGGGAACAATTGAGATTCAAGTTTTCCTGCGTTTCTTTTCTCGCGCTCCTCAGCGTTTATCGGAACCCGTTTGCCGTCCAGGATTTCAACGCAATCTTCCAATCGCGTCCACACCCACCCGCGCGGCAATTGCAGCAAATCGTTTCGCTCGTTCATCACACCATCCAGCAATCTTCTCTCGCCAAGACGCCAAGAACGCAAAGATTTTATTCATTATTTTTTCTTAGCGTTCCTTGCGGCTTTGCGTGAGACAATTATTCTCTCACCCAGACGCCAAGCACGCCAAGATATTCTTTGCGCCTTTGCGTCTTGGCGTGAGTTTTAAGATTGGTTCTTAGCGTTCCTTGCGGCTTTGCGTGAGACAATTATTCTCCCACCCAGACTCCAAGCACACCAAGATTTTCTTTGCGCCTTTGCGGCTTAGCGTGAGATTACCCCACCAACGCCGCGTTCAATTCTTCCATCACGCGCTCCGTGTCCTGACCAAAGAGATTGTACGCCTTGACGCGCCCGCCCTTGTCACTGAACGGCACATTGTCGAAATCATCCCATCCAATCGCCAGCGACGTGGCAATATGGTCTTTGATCATCGTCAGCCATTCGCGCTGCTCGGCGGTGAACGCGCGCCCGTTCCCTTGCTGCTGCGCCAGCCATTCGTCAAAGCGCCGATCTACCGTCGCCGAAAAGGGTTCGAGCAGCGCGTCTTTGCCCAACGCAAAGCGCACGAGCGAGACGAGATTCGTCAACAGTTTCTGCGCGCCCGCGCCGCGCACTTTGGATTTTTCCAGTTGCTCGTACGCCTGCCACAACTCTTCGGGCGTCAGGCGATACGGCGGTCTCTGAATTGCGTCCGCGAGTTGCCTGATCTCGGCGTATGCCAGCCGCGCACGCTTCGCGGGCAGATTATAGATGATTTGCAGCGCGGTCAATTCGTCCTTGTTCTCTTCGATAAATTGTCGGAACGATTCAACCGTCTTCTGCGCGCGTTCCTGCGCGTCCGCGTCAAAGCCCGCCGCAAGCACGCGGTCTTGACTCACGGTATCGATGGTTTGCTCGTTGCGCTGTTTGATCTCGACCACGGCATTGCGGAACTTGGGGTTATCGAAGACTGCGCACGCTTCCTGCGTGAGCGCCTCGGTCGCCGCTTGCAACTGCGCGTCCAATGGCGTGTCGGTGGCAAACATCTCGCGCGCCTTTTCGATTTGCTTGTCCGCATCGACGGCGTCGAGCAGGTGATTGATGATCGCGCGTAGGGGCGATTCATGAATCGCCCCTACCAATCCCGCCGCGCTCGCAATCTCTTGGCGATCCTTGTCGCCGATCTCGCGGTCCAGCCGCGCCAATCGTCCGGCGAGCGAGGTCAGCGTATCTTCGTCGCGAATGCCGAGCGCGACCTGCTGCACGAGCTTGTCGAACGGCACGCTGCGCTTGCGCTCCAGCGGACGCGAATCGGTCTTGTCGTTCTCGGTCACGCCCACCGCGTCCACGATGACGAAATGCGTTTTCTGCGCGGCATCGGGCGTCACCGCGTTGAAATCGGTCGGCAAGATCGTCCGCGTGCCGCGTCCCTTCATCTGCTCGAAATAGACCGACGATTTGATGTCGCGCATGAAGATCAGACATTCGAGCGGCTTGATGTCCGTGCCTGTCGAAATCATATCCACCGTGACGGCGATGCGTGGGTTGTAGGAATTGCGAAAACTCGCGATGAGCGTATCCGTGCTTTCGCCCGATTTGTACGTGATCTTTTTGCAGAACTCGTTGCCCTTGCCAAATTCTTCGCGCACGATGCCAACAATGTCTTCCGCGTGCGAATCATCTTTGGCAAAGATGAGCGTCTTGGGGGCTTCTGTGCGGTTCGGGAAAATCTCGGTGAACAGTTTGTCGCGGAATGTCCGAATCACCGTGCGGATTTGGTCCTTCGCCACCACGTCGCGGTCGAGTTGGTTCGGCGCGTATTCCAATTCCTCGTCGAGCAGTTCGTAACGCATTCGGCGCGTCAACTTGTCGCGCTTGTCGACGTAGAAACCCGCTTCGACCCTGCCGCCGCCTTCGGTGATCGCGGTCTTGATGCGATACACGTCGTACCCCACGTTCACGTCGTCCGCGACCGCGCGCTCGTGGCTGTACTCCATCACCAGATTCTTGTCGAAAAAGCCAATCGTCTGCTTGGAGGGCGTCGCCGTCAAGCCGATGAGGAACGCGTCGAAATATTCGAGCACCTGCCGCCACAGATGATAGATCGAGCGATGGCATTCGTCGGTGATGATGAAATCGAACGTCTCGATTGGAATCTTTGGATTGTAGACAACTTGTAGGGGCGATTCCTTGTGGTCGCCCGCATTCGGCGCAAGGTCAAACAGCGACGTATCATCCAACGCGTCGTCAAATTCCGCTTCGCCGCGCAGCATCGAATACAAACGCTGAATCGTCGTGATGACGACGCGGTTGACCGGATCGAGCGCGTTGGACGTGAGGTGCTGAACGTTGTAGAGTTCCGTGAACTTGCGTCCATCGTCGGGCGTGACGTACTGTTGGAATTCGGTGAACGTTTGCCTGCCGAGCGTCTTGCGGTCCACGAGGAAGAGGATGCGCTTGGCATTCGCAAATTTGATCAGGCGATAGGAGCACGTCACCGCGGTGAATGTCTTGCCGCTGCCGGTCGCCATCTGGAGCAGCGCGCGCGGCCGCGCTTCAGCCAGCGATTTTTCGAGATTCGTGATCGCTTCGATCTGGCAATCGCGCAGTCCTGCGGTGATGAGCGGCGGGAAATAGCGCAAACGCCCGCGTAGGGTCAACCCTTGTGGTTGACCTATCCATTCGCGCAGCGTTTCGGGGCGATGAAAAGAAAAGACCCGGCGCGAACGCGGATCGGGGTCGCGCAGATCGCGGAAAAACGTCTCGACGCCGGTGCTTTCGTAACCAAAGGGAAGTGGCTCTTGAACGTGAGGCAGATTCGCCGGCACGCCGACGAGGTATTTTCCGGATTGCTCAGCCACGCCGCTCAACGTGTTGCCTTCGGGCTTGGCTTCGATCACGCCGACTGCTTTGCGGTCCACGAAGAGCAGGTAATCCGCTTCGCCCGTTTTCAGCGGAAACTCGCGGACCGCGACGCCAAGCGCCGCGCTGAGATTCAGATCGCGCAAATCCTGAACCTTCCAGCCCGCCGCGTCGAGCATCTTGTCAATTTGCTGTCGCGCTTGTTCTTCGGGATCCATCGAGTCCTTGAAATAAATCGCCCGCTCAGGTCATACAACCCGAACGGGCAGGAATCACTGGTATCGCCCGCGCTGGCACCCTGACTTGCCATTTTGATTATACGCCCACCGGTCGAATTTATCAACAAAAAGAATTGGGGCGGGAGTTGAACTCCTGCCCCAATCTTCTTGACTCTCTTACTTTTTCAACTTGGCGATGATCGCATCCGCCATTTCTTTCGTACCAACCGCTGTCGGGTCGTTGCGGTCGGCTTTCATATCGTACGTCACAGACTTGCCTTCGGCGATGACATCCGCCACCGCCTTCTCCAGTCGCCGCGCCGCATCCACTTCGCCGAGATAGTCCAGCATCATCATCCCCGCCAGAATGAGCGCGGTCGGATTGACCTTGTTCTGCCCTTTGTACTTCGGCGCAGAACCGTGCACCGCTTCAAACATCGCGCTGTTGTCGCCGATGTTCGCGCCCGGTCCAACGCCCAGCCCGCCAACCAAGCCCGCGCACAGATCGGACAGAATGTCGCCGTACAGATTCGGCAGCATCAGCACGTCGTACAATTCTGGCTTTTGCACGAGCTGCATGCACATGTTGTCGACGAGCATCTCTTCGTACTGAATCTCCGGATAGTCCTTGGCGACCTCGCGGACCACTTGGTAATACAAACCGTCGGTGTATTTCATGATATTGGCTTTGGCGATGGCGGTAACTTTTTTGCGCTTGTGCTTGCGCGCGTACTCGAAACCAAACTTGGCAAAACGCCGCGTGCCGGTAACCGAAATTGGCTTGATCGAAATACCTGAATCATCGTACATTTTCGCTTTGGGCTGCTTGCCGCGAATCCAGCTGATCAGTTCCACGGTTTCCGGCTTGCCCATCTCGAATTCGATGCCGGCGTACAAGTCCTCCGTGTTCTCGCGGAGCAAAATCAGGTCGATGTTCTGATAGCGCGAGCGTACACCGGGGTACGATTTGGAGGGACGAATGTTGATGTATTGGTCAAACTCTTTGCGAATCGCAACGTTCACGCTGCGAAAGCCGGTGCCGATCGGCGTGGTGATTGGCGCTTTGTACGCGACGTGCGTGCGGCGGATCGATTCGAGCACCGAATCCGGCAGAGGGGTGCCATATTTTTCCATCACGTCAACGCCCGCGTCTTGCACGTCCCAGTTGAACTTGACGCCGGTCGCCTCCAGCACGCGCCGCGCCGCTTCCATCAACTCCGGTCCTGTCCCGTCGCCGCGAATCAATGTCACATCGAAAGCCATGGATCCTCACCCTCCCTAAATTTTATCTTCGCCGCGATCGCGCCAGCAGACCCATCACGATCCCGGCGGCGATGCCAAACACCAGCGCGCCGCGCTGATCGAACATCGCGCGCACATTCCCATGCACCTCGCGCGCAATCACAAAACCCGCCACGCCATTTTCCATTTCAACGCGCGGCGCTGCCATGACGAGCGCGCCGCCCTGCTCCACGTGAATCGACTCGCGCGCGAGCATATACTGCGCGCCGCCCGCCTGCACCTCGACGGTCGTGCCGACGATTGCCACCGCGCCGCCCGCCTGCAACTCGATGTTTTCCGCTTGCGCTACGCCAATGACGCCTTGTGTAACCCGAATGGTCTCCGCGCGCGCGTTCGCGATCCCGCCCTGCGTCACCTCGACCGTGTCGGCGTTGACCTGCGCCGCGCCGCCCTGGCTCATACTCACGCTTTTCGCGTCGATGGTCGTCGCGCCGCCCATCATCATCTCGACGCGGTCTGCCTTCTTGATGTCGCGCACGGTGCTCTGCCGAATGCTCACTTCGCGCGCGGAGACATCGTTCACGCTCTCGTTTTCGATCTCGACGCGCGCGCGTTCAAATTCTTCTGTCTTCTGGCGCCGCGGCGCGCGCTTTTTCTCCTCTGGCATAACGCCTCCTGTAAGGGCGGCCCCTGTGGTCGCCCGGGCAGCCACGAGGGCTGCCTCTACAAATCCACCGGACCCGCAATCGACAACGCGTAATTCTCGATCTGCGCGTATTTTTGCGTCGCCGCGAGAATCTGCTCCGCCGTAATCGCGCGGATGATATTCGGGTAGCGCTGCAAATAGTCCAGACCCAAATCGAACAGCTCGATGTCGCCCAGCGTGCCGGCGACGCCTTCGTTGGTCTCCAACCGCAACGCGAGCGAGCCGGTCACAAAATCCTTCGCTTCGCTCAGTTCGTCGGAGGTCACCGGCTCGGCGCGCAATCGCTTGACTTCGGCGACGATGCCTTCAATCGCGCGATCGAGGTTTTTCGGATTCACGCCGGCGTGGACCGCCCAAGGTCCTGCGCCCAGATTGGCTTCGACGCCGCTGTAGACGTAATATGCCAGCCCTTGCTTGTCACGCACGTTCGCGCCGAGCCGCCCGTACAAACCCAGTCGTCCAAAAATCAGCTCGCCGAGACTGAGCGCGTAAAAGTCCGGGTCGGTGCGCCGCAAACCCGGATAACCGATCACCACATCCGCCTGCGTCTTGCCGGCAAGCGGCGTTTTCTTCTGCACGATCTGCTTCGGCAGCGGCGCGTCGGGAATGCGATGCTCGGCGGGCTTGCCGCGCGCTTTCCACTTGCCCAACGCGCGCTCGATCTTCTCGATGGCTTGGTTCGCGCGAATGTCGCCGACGACGACGAGCGTCGTCACGTCGGGACGAAAATAGCGCGCGTGAAAATCGGCAAGCTGCGCCAGCGTCAATCGCTTGACCGTTTCCGCGCGTCCGTCCGACAAGCGATGGTACGGATGCGATGCCGGATAGCACAGCGCGCGAAACTCGCGGTAGGCGACGTGCTGGGTGTCGTCGTCGGCTTCCCTCAGATCGGCGAGAATCTCCGCACGCAGTTTTTCGGTTTCGACGCGCGGAAACGTCGGATGCGTCAGCACATCGGCGGTAAGGTCTAGCAAACGATCAAAATCTTCGATCAGCGCCTTGCCGCTGAACCAAATCGTCTCCATTCCCGCGCCGACGCCAAACGACATGCCGGTGCGGTCGAGTTCTTCGTTCAACTTTTGGAACGTGCGTTTGCGCGTGCCACGCTGCAATGCCGCCGTCGCCAAGTAGGCAAGCCCGGACGTCTTGTCCGTATCGTACAATCCGCCCGCGCGCAGTCTGCCGCGCAGCGTGACCGACGGATTGTTCGGATTGTCTTTGACGAGAACGACGATTCCGTTATCGAGTGTAACGCGCGTGATAGTCTCTGGTGTGATCGGTAATGTAGTCATTGCATTATCTCCGCGCGCGCTTGCCGGCGGCGCGGCGCGCTTTGCCGTTGCCGCTGGGCACAAACCAGCCGACCGTGCGATTCGTCTCCGTCAGATATTTCGCAGCGACGCGCTGTACGTCCGCCTTGGTCACATTCGCAATCCCATCGAGGAAAGCATCGTACATCTTGTAGGACGCGACGATCTCCAACTCACCCAGCCAGTAGCCGCGATTCATCACGCCGTCGGACGCGTAGACAAACTGCGACCGGGCTTGCTTGTGGACTTTGGCGAGTTCGGCGTCTGTCACCGGCTTGCTGGCGATCTTCTCCAGCTCGGCGAAAATCGCGCGTTCGACTTTTTCGACGGCTACGCCGGGGCGGACCGTCGCGGTGACATCGATGGTGCCGGGATCGATAGTCGGACGGAAGCCGCAGTCCACACCGGTCGCTAGACCGGATTCAACCAGGGCGCGATACAAACGCGACGAGCGTCCGGGGCTGCCGCCGCCGGAGAAACTCATTCCGCCGACGCCCGCTAGAACGCCGGCAAGAACAAACACAGGAAAGAAATCCGGGTCGCTCGACTTGGGTCCGTGGTACGCCGCGTGAAAGTAACTCGTGGGACCGGGACGACGCAAGAGCACGCGCCGCTCGCCTTCCTGCGGCGGCTCGACCGACTTGACTTGCGGCGCATCGGCGCCGCGTGGGATCGAGCCAAACGATTGGCGGATTTTGCCGAGCATTTCGTTCACGTCAAAGTCGCCGGCAGCGACGATGACCGCGTTGTTCGGCGCGTAAAAAGTTTTGTAGTGACGATAGAGATCGTCGCGCGTCATTGTCTCCAGATCGGTTTTCCAGCCCACCGTGTCGTGATGGTACGGATGAACTTTGAACGCCGTTGCGCCGACTTCTTCCGCCAGCCAAAAGTGCGGATCGTTTTCTGCGCCCTCGCGTTCTGAAATGATCACCGTGCGCTCGCTCGCAACCTCGTCCGGATCGAACAGCGAGTTCACCATCCGGTCGGACTCGATCCGCAGCGCCAAATCGATCCGGTCGCTGGGGAACGTTTCAAAGTACGCGGTAAAGTCCGTCCAGGTGAACGCATTGTCCACGCCGCCGTTGCGATTGACGAGGTGCATGATCTCGCCTTTCTTGAGCGTTGGCGTGCCTTTGAACATCATGTGCTCGACCCAGTGCGAAACGCCGGTGATGCCAGGCACTTCGTTGCGCGAGCCAACCCGATACCACACCCAGAACGTCGCGACCGGCGCAGTCCGCACCGGCGCGAGTAAAACCATCAAGCCGTTATCGAGATGTTCTTCGTGGATTTCTTGCGGCATTCAATTCTCCTGACGGACGACCGAAGACGGAGATTTACCGTCGTCGGTCATCCGTCCTCCGTCCGTCGTCTCTAAATTCCCATCACCTTGTTCAGCGCGCGAACCGCCTCGCCCGATTTTTGAAGCGCCGCCAGTTCATCTGCCGTGAGCTTGAACTGGACGATTTCTTCGACGCCCTTCGCGCCCAGTTTCACCGGCACACCCGCGAAAACGCCGTGGATGCCGTACTCGCCTTCCAGGTACGAAATGCACGGCAGCACTTTTTTCTTGTCGAACATGATCGCGTCGACCATTTCAGCGACCGCCGCGCTGGGCGCGTAAAACGCCGAGCCGGTCTTGAGCAAGTTCACGATTTCCGCGCCGCCGTCGCGCGTGCGTTTGACGATCGCGTCGATTTTCTCCTTCGGCAAGAGGTCGGGCAGCGGCACTCCGGCGACCGTGGTATAGCGCGGCAGCGGCACCATCTGATCGCCGTGCGCGCCGAGCACGTACGCCTCGACATTCTGCACGGATACGCCCAGCTCCCTGGCGATGAAAGTGCGATAGCGCGCGCTGTCCAGAACGCCGCCCAGCCCGATCACTCGATGCTTGGGGAACTTGGTGGTATGCCACGTCAATTGCGTCATCGCGTCCACCGGATTCGTCACGATGATGACGAACGCGTTCGGCGCGTGCTTGGCGATCTGCTCCGCCCAACCGCCGACGATCTTCTGATTCGTCAGTATTAGGTCGTCGCGGCTCATCCCGGGCTTGCGCGCGATGCCTGCCGTCACGATGACCACGTCCGAATCGGCAATCTTTTCATAGCCCGCGCCGTCCTTGATGGTGACGCCCGTGACGTTCACGTCGTACCCCACGACCGGGCTTGCCTCCAGCAGATCGAGCGCCTCGCCTTCCGCGACAAACTCGATCACGTCGGTCAAGACGATGTCCGCATAGTTTCGTTCCGCCAAGCGCTGCGCGGTCGTCGCGCCCACTTTGCCCGCGCCGACTACTGTGATTTTCTTTTTCATCATAATCTCCTTCCAAAGACGATTTTATCGCCGGGACGCGGCGCGAAAAAAGCGAATGGCGCGCGTCCGACGCGCCACTCGCCCGCGCACGTCCACGGCTCGTTCTATTTCCTGTGACTATTGTGTCCGTTCTGAGAAGCGGCGAGATAGACAAC
>DAIDTM010000105.1 GCA_027457205.1 Anaerolineae bacterium
TATCTACGCTCCGCGCGCGAGCGCATCGATTTTATCTGCGATAATTCAGGTCTCGAGTTGTTGTTCGATCTCGCGCTGGCAGATTTTCTTTTGCGCGGTGGATTTGCCAAGCGAATCGTCTTTCACGTCAAGCCGCAGCCGTTTTTCGTTTCCGATACGATGATTTCCGATGTCGAAGATGCGTTGGCGGCGCTGGAGAAATCCGCGGCGCGCGAGTTGTCACAACTGGCGCGCCGCGTGCGTTTGGCAATCGACGAAAAGCAGTTCGTGCTGACCGATCATCCTTTCTGGGTGACCGGCGCGTTCTTTCACGAAATGCCGGCAGACTTGCGGGCGACGTTGGCGCAAGCCGACCTGGTGATTTCGAAAGGGGATGCGAATTACCGGCGGCTGATCGGCGATTGCCATTGGGATCCAACGACGCCGTTTGAATCGGCTGCCGGTTATTTTCCGGCGACGCTCGTCGCGTTGCGAACGCTGAAAGCAGAATTGATCGTTGGATTGAAGCCGGGTGAGGCGGAACGATTGCAGACGCAAGATTCGGCGTGGCGCGTCAATGGCAAGCGCGGCGTGATCCAATTCCTGCGGAAGTGAATCGCGCCGCGCCAGTGGTCGGCGTGCGTTGTTATCGGCAAGAACGAACGCGCGCTATTTCTGCGGCGTTGGAGTCGCCGGGTTGTAGACGCGAGCGAAAAAGACCTGCGTTTGCTTGGTCTGCGCGTCTTGGGCGATGATGATGAAGAGCGCGCTTTGTTTTGCGCCGGTGGTTTGCACGAAGAAGCATATTCCGCCCGGCTCGCCCGATGCGCCTGAGGTCGAGCCGGCGTTGCACCCACCAGTATCCTGCGCGGTCCACCCCGCGGCTTGCATCCGCGCGTTTGTGTAGAAATTCAAGACGTCTTGGGGCGTCTGGGTGGTCGTAAAGGCAATGAACTCAAAGTTACCCTGAGACATTGCTTTGATCGCTACCTGCCCGGCGAGCGGCAAGCCGATGTTGGCTTTCGTCAATCCGCCCATCTGTGGAACATCGGGCCACATATTGGCGACGGTGCCGGCATTGCTGGTGCCGGTCACGTTACTCAACGCGGAATCGATCAGACTGCACCCCATGGCGACGAGGAGCAATGTGGCGCTGAGTACGAACACGTATTTGGTTTTCATCCCTTCCTCCCTTGAGCCTTCCCATCGGGCTGACTTACCGACAGGTTGCGGAATCCTAGCACAATTGCGTTAGGATTTCAAGGGGGTAAGTCAGCGATCTACCATTTCAGTTCCATCTGCCGCGCGCTCGTCGCCTCGATCAGATTGTGCGCGCCGATGCCGACCAGCCGCAGCGCGCGGCGTCGATCCCAATACGCGCGGAGCAGCCGCAGCGCGCACGCGCGGATTTCGGCGGCGTGAGCGGTGGGTGAACTCAACGTCGTCTGCCGCGTGATCGTCGTAAAGTCGCCATAGCGCAGTTTTAGCACAACCGTGCGCGCGAGAAACCCTTCGCGCGCCAGCTCGCGCGAAACGCCGTCGCACATTTCGTCCAAGAGTTTTTCGATTTGCGCAGCGTCGCGCGTGTCGCGCTCGAATGTATTCTCCTCGCTGATCGATTTCGGTTTCGACTCGGCAACCAGCGGCGAGTCGTCTTGCCCCAGAGCGGCTTGATGAAGGTACAAGCCCCACTTGCCAAACTCCGCGCGCAATTCTGCGACCGGCGCGTTCGCCAGATCGCCGATCGTCTTGACATTCCAGCGCGTCAGTTTCGTTCGCGTCACCTTGCCCGCGCCGGGCAATTTTTCGATTGGCAGCGGCGCGAGAAATTTCTCTTCTTCGCCGGGAGCAATGACGATAAACCCGCGCGGCTTGACGGTATTGCACGCGACTTTGGAAACCAGTTTGTTGGTCGCGACGGCAATTGTGCAGTCCAGCCCGATTTCGCTTTTGATGCGCGCTTGAATATCGCGGGCGACGCTTGCCGCATCGCGCGCTGGCTCGATTTCCGCGTACGCCTCGTCAATCGAGACTTGCTCGACCAGCGGCGAGGCTTCACGCAGGATCGCCATCACGCGGCGCGAATACTCGGAATAGACGTGGTGGCGCACCGGCACGATGATCGCTTGCGGGCAGAGTCGGGCGGCTTCAAAGAGCGGCATCGCGCTGTGGACGCCGAAACGCCGCGCCTCGTACGACGCGGTGGAGACGACGCCGCGCCCGCGCGGGTTGCCCATCGCAACGATCAGCGGTTTGTCTTTGAGTTCGGGGTTGAGCAGGACTTCGACTGCGGCATAGAACGCGTCGAGGTCAAGATGAATAATTTGGCGCATCGGTCGGTTCACCACGAAGGCACAAAGACACAAAAGGAGGAAAATTTTGTGCCGTTGTGGTTTATTTCTGTACCGCCCATACTTTTCCATCGCGCGCCGGCATTGGAATGCCGCGTGCAAAACCTTCTTGCACGATAATCTCCTCGCGCGTCCACTCGTCGATCAGGCGCGCACCGTTGGGAACGAGCGGATCGACGCGCAAATCGAGCATCATTGACTCGCGCCCGGCGTTCAGCGTGACGATGATCGTCTCGTCGGCGTAGTGTCGCGCAAAGGCGTAGGTCTTGCCGTTCGCGTGCAGGGTGGTCAGTGTGCCGCGTCGCAGCGCGGCGTACTTGTTTCGCAGTGCAGTCAGCCGTTTGGTGGTTTCCAGCATCTCGCGATTGACGCGTCCCGGATTCCAGACCATCGCGCGGCGGCAATCCGGGTCTTTGCGCCCTTCCATCGCGATTTCGTCGCCGTAATAGATCATCGGCGCGCCAGGGTACGTGAACATCGTCAGCAGCGCGAGTTTGAGCGCGGTGATGTCGCCGCGGGCGATACTAAGAAAGCGCGCGGTGTCGTGACTGTCGAGCAGATTGAGCTGCGCGTAGACGATCTCTTCCGGATACCAGTGGAGCATCTCGTCGAGCGCGCGCGCAAATTCGCCGGCTTCCATCGGCTTGACATCGCCGTACGAATATTCCTGAAGCAGATTGCGGCTGGCGTCGTTGTGTTCGACAAAAAACGATAGGCAGGCGCGCGTGAACTGGTAGTTCATCGCCGCGTCGAACTGATCGCCGGCAAGCCAGCGGTCAGCGCGCTGCCACAGCTCGCCGACGATGTACGCGTCCGGGTTGATCGCTTTGACGCGGCGGCGGAACTCGCGCCAGAATTCGTCATCATCGATTTCACCGGGCACGTCGAGCCGCCAGCCATCGATCCCTTCACGAATCCAGTGCTCGGCAACGCGAAAGATGAATTCACGCACCTGCGGATTGCGGTGATTGAACTTGGGCAGCGGGGCGAGTCCCCACCACGCTTCGTAATTGATGGGCTCGTCGTACGCGCGGACCGGAAAACCGCGAAACGTGAACCAATCGAGGTACGGCGACGCCTTGCCGTTTTCGAGCGTGTGGTTGAATTGGTACAAGCCGCGGCTGGCGTGATTGAACACGCCGTCGATGATGACGCGGATGCCGCGCGCGTGCGCTGCCTCGAGTAGTGTCTTGAACGCGGCATTGCCGCCGAGGATCGGATCGACCTGGAAATAATCGTGCGTGTGATAGCGATGGTTCGCGGTCGACTGAAAGATCGGGCAAAAGTAAATCGCGTTGACGCCGAGGTCGTGCAAGTAATCGAGATGCTAGACGACGCCGATCAGATCGCCGCCCTTGAATCCGAAGGGGGTCGGCGGCGCGTCCCACGGTTCGAGATTGTGGGGCTTGTCCACGTGCGCGCTGGTCGCGAAGCGGTCGGGAAAGATTTGATAGAAGATGGCATCCTTCACCCAGTCGGGCGTTTTGGCTTGCGGCAAAGAGTTCTCCTGACGAGAAAAAATGTTGGAGCGACAGCTTATCCTCCCGCAGGTTGTCTCCCTGACGCAACCTGCGGGAGGATAGAAAATTACGGGCGCAATGATAACACCGATAATGCGATCGCGCAACCAGGTGTGATATAATAGCATCTTGCAGTCGTCTCTCGCTGAGAAGGTCGATGGAAGATTATCTGCGTAAACACGTACGCTACAATTTCATCGTGAACGTTTTCGACGGCGGGTTCTTTGGGCTGGGTCTTGGGTTCGCGTCATTCGTCACGGTCTTGCCGCTGTTCGTCAGTCACATGACCAATTCGGCGCTTTTGATCGGCTTGATTCCGGCGATTCGCGGCACTGGCTGGCAGTTGCCGCAGCTCTTTGTCGCCGACCGCGTGGCGCGCGCGAATCGCTACAAGCCGATGGTGATTTTGCTGACGCTGCTTGAGCGT
>DAIDTM010000106.1 GCA_027457205.1 Anaerolineae bacterium
GATTTCAGATTTCAGATTTAGGAATCCGCAATTCCTAATTCGCAATTCACAATCTCTGATCCGCATCCTAATCATGGTCTGTCTTGCCGGCAGCGCGGTATGGACGACGTACGATTATTTCATCGCGTGGGCGAATCTGCCGGAACTGCCGCTCGCGTTCGATTCCGATATGGTGCAGGCGTCCGACTTGGTGCAGCGCGAGCCGGCGGATGAACCGATCTTCGTGTCCGCGCAAGTCTATCGGCATCCGACGTTTATGTTGTTGGGTAAGCGCGTGCCAACGACGCAGTATTTTGATCGTTCGACGCGCGTGCGCGAGTTTGACGCGCAGACCGCGCTGGTGACGAATGCGGGGCAGCCCAACGCGCTCTACATTTTTGTTCGTGATCAAAAGCCGCCCGATGGCTGGCTGGCGCGTCTCGCGCCGCAAGCGACGCCCGTCGCGCCGGAAGAGTACTTGAGCGCGTACCGGCTGGGCGCGCTGACGCCGCCGCAGCAGACGCTCGCCGTTTCGTTCAATCCGCTGCTCACGCTCGTAGGCTATTCGCGTTACGCCGATGCGCCGCGCGGCATCGTGCTCTACTGGCGCGTCGCGCAATTGCCCAGCGACCGCGTCGATATGCAGGCGACGTTATCGATGCTCGATTCAAGCGGCGCAGCAGTCGCGCAAGGCAAGCATATGTTCGGCGTACCGCCGATGGAATGGGCAAGCGGCGATACCATCGTAGAGTGGTATGCGTTCGACACGTTGCCGGACAATGCGACGCAGTTCACGGTGCAGTTGACGCGCGGCGTGGCAAGCTGGCAATCGCCGGTGCTGGCGTTCAAGTGACGGAAGACGGAGGATGGAAGACGAACGCCGTCGATTCCGTCCTCCGTCGAATAGGTTCATCAAGGATATTGTTGTGGCAAAACGCAATCTGATTGTCATCTTTTTCTACCTCGTCCTCGCACTCGTGTTGACGTATCCGCTCGTCATGCACTTTGGCGATCACGTGCCCGGCACGACGACGTGGGCGATGGACGAGTACGGCTATGTCTGGAACAACTGGTGGTTCAAACACGCGGTTTTCGATCTGGGCGTAAATCCATTCCAGACGAATTTTATTTTCTATCCGATCGGCGTTTCGCTCGTTCTCTACACGTTCACCTTACTGCACGTGCTGCTCGGTTTGCCGATTCAATTCGCGTTCGGCTTGATTCCGGCGAGCAACGTCGAGTTGCTGTTCGCGTTCGTCATGAGCGGATTCGGCGCATTTCTTCTGACATATTACGTGTTACGTATTACGTATTACTCAATACGCAATAAACCCAATTTGTCATCACTGACGTTGGCTTCCTTCGTCGCCGGCGCGGTCTTTGCGTTCGCGTCCAATCGTTTTGTGTACGCGGCGCTGGGGCACTATAACGTCGTCGCGACGGAATGGATGCCATTCTACATCCTGTTCCTCGTCAAGACCGTGCGCGAAAAGAAATGGTCGAACGCGCTGCTCGCCGGTCTGTTCGCCGCGCTCGCGCTCTACGTCGAGACGACCGACGGCGTGCTGCTGTTTCTGTTCACGCTGCTCTACCTGCTGATGACGTGGCGCGATGTGTGGCAGCGCGCGGCGATCGCGCGGCTCGCCGCGTTGGGCGCGACGGCTACGCTGCTGTTCGCGCCGATGCTTATCCCGACGCTGAACGAGATTTTCAACAGCGGCTATGCGCTGCCCGGCTGGGGCGACGCGCAAAAACTGGTCGCCGATCTGGTGGGCTTGTTCACGCCAACGAGTCTTCAGCCGCTGGACCGTCATTGGGTGCAGGAACTCGATCTGGTGCGGCAAGGCACATCGCGCTTCGCCGATGTCAACACGGTGTTTCTCGGTTACGTCACGCTCGCGCTCGCGCTGTTCGCGGCGGTGCGCTATTGGAAGACGGTCAAGGTGTGGGTGGTGAGCGCGCTTGCATTCATCGTCCTCAGTTTCGGTCCGCTCCTACACATCAACGGTCAATCGGTGTTCGACCTCGACGGATTGCAAATCACGTTTCCGATGCCGTACCTGCTGCTGCACTACCTTCCTCTGCTGCGGGAGAACCGCGTGCCGAATCGTTTCAGCGTTCTGGTCATGCTGTCGCTCGCGGTGCTGGTGGGGTTCGCGGTGACGTGGACAAGTCAAAAGTTAAAAGGCAAAAGTGAAAAGTGGGTTCCACTTTTAGCTTTTAGCTTTTTATTTTTGATTTTGTTCGAGCACTCCGCCGTTCCTCTGCCGCTGACTGACGCGCGCGTGCCGGCGGTGTACGCGCAGATCGCGCGCGATCCCGGCAACTTTGCGGTGTTGACGCTGCCGCTCGGTTGGCGTAACTCATTTGGGCAACAAGGCGCAGAAGACACGCGCACGCAGTATTATCAGAGCGTGTCCGGCAAGTACCTGTTCACCGGCAACATTCAGCGCAACGCGCCATTTCTTTTCGATTACTTTGACCGCGTGCCGCTCTTCCATTCGCTGACGGAACTCGAATTCTACAAATCGCTTTCCGCCGATACGCTCGCGCGCGACAAGGCGGCGGCGCCGTGGCTGATGACGTTCTTCGACGTGCGGTACGTCGTGGTCCATCCGGCAATTCCGGGCAGACCGCCGTACAGCGATACGCGCGGCGCGGTCGTCGATTATATCGAAAAGACCTTGCCGCTGGGCGACAAGATTTACGATCAAGATGGCGTGATCGCTTACCGCGTGAATCAAGCGCCGCTGCCGGCGAAGCAGCAGGTCGCGTTTGGCACAGAGGCGGCGCATCTCTACCAAGCCGACGGCTGGGACCGCGACGATACGATTGCCGGCGAGAGCGCGAACTGGGCGAATCAATCCAGCGCGCGCGTGCTGTTCCCAATTCGCGATGCTTCGTCCTACGCGATCACCGTGTGCGCCCTGCCGTTCACGTACTCGCAATCGCCGGCGCAGACGATGCGCGTCGTCGTCAACGGACGCGCGATCGAGAATTTCGATCTTGTCGCGGGCTGGGAAAATTATACGGCGACGATTCCTGCCGAGATTCTGCATTCTGGTCTCAACGATCTTGTGTTGCAGTTTGGCTACGCCGTCCGCCCGCGCGATGTGCTGCCGCCGAACTATGCCATCGGCAGCACCGGCGTTTCGAGTCCGGTCGACATTGTGGCGGAAGGCGGCGCGCTCGGATCGATCAAGGTCAGCGGACGTGAAGCATCGCTGCTCGGTCGCGGCTACAACGTCGTCGTGATCGATCCGAAAACCGGACGTGTGGTCGATGCCCGCGTGTTCAACACCGTGGACGATATCGCCGCGTCGCGCGCGATGACCGCGTTCATCGAGCAGGTTCCGCAAGGGATGATCGTCGCGGTCGCGTCGCAGGACGCCGTCGCGACGAACCTGGGCGACCGGACGGTGGCAGAATTGCGCTCGCTCGGCGGACAGACCGATCTGCGGCAAAACCCGACTCGCTCGCACGTGCTGATCGGCGTGAAAGGCGCGCCTGCCGGTAGCGCGGTCGAACAGTCCGTCGACGGCACGTCGTTCATTTCGGTTGGACACAGCGCGGACACGCGCACGCTGGCGGCGGCGGTCAGCGCGATTACGATTGAGAAAAAGTAAGACGATGGACGAAGGACGGATGACGGAGGACGTAATTGAACGCGGATAAAACTATTTCTGCTCCGCGTTCTTCCGTGTGGCTGTGGCGAATGGCTGTGCCGAAGTGCGGCACAGTCACGCCACAGTCAGTCCGCGTCCAGTTCTCACGGCATCTGGACGCGCTGATCGCTTTCGTCGTCGCGCTAGTGAGTCTACTACTCTATTTCCGGACGCTTGCGCCGGACGTGGTCGACGCGGACGGCGGCGAGTTTCAATTCGCGGCGTGGAATTTTTCTTTCGTTCATCCGACCGGCTATCCGCTCTACCTGATTCTCGGCGGCATCTTCCAGCACCTCGTTCCGATTGGCAATCCCGCATTTCGTCTCAATCTCTTCACGGCGATCACCGGCGCGCTGGCAGTTGGCGCGGTGTACCTCGCCACGCGCGAAATTGCGCAGCATCGCGGCGCGGCAGTGGTCGCGGCGGCATCGTTCGCGCTGACGCGCACCTTCTGGTTCGACGCAAGCGCGGCGGAGACGTACGATCTGAACGCGTTCTTCGTCGCGCTGCTCATCTTCGTCGCGCTGCGGTGGCAAGCCGAACCAACGGCGCGCAAGTTCGCGGCGTTCACGTTCGTCTGCGGTCTCGCGCTGACGCACCACCGTACCATTATCCTGTGGATTCCGGCATTCGTGTTGTTCTTCGCCATTATGGTGCAGCAGTTGCGGCGCGGTTTTCACGTTTCACGTCTCACGTATCGGAACGCTGCGGCGAGCGTTCCCTACTTTTTACTTTTCACTTTTGCCTTTTCACTTCCTCTTCTCCTCTACCTCTACATTCCGCTCCGCGCGCCGGCATCGCCATATGCCACGCTCGCGCTCTCGCCTGGACACAACATTATTTTGTACGATAATTCGCTGCATGGGTTCATCAACTATTTGCTGGGTCGCGTGTTTCAGTCCGAGTTGCGCTGGGACGCGGTGAGCATCGCGCGGCTTGTCTCGCTGCCGCAATTGCTGCTGAACGAATTCACCGTGGTCGGCGTCGCCCTGGGACTCATCGGCATCGTCGCGATGCTGTGGCGCAAGGAGTGGGCGCGCTTTGCGCTGCTGGCGATTGGATTCGCGGCGACGGTGCTGTTCGCGGCGGCTTATCACATCGGCGACATTTTCCATTACTACATTCCGGCGTATCTCGTCTGGTCGATTTGGATCGGAGCGGGAGTCGCGGGCATCGTCGAAGCAGTCAACAGTCGACAGTCGTCAGTCGCCAGATTAGTCACCAGTCAGCAGTCAGCAGTTGCACGAAGATCGCTTTCTGCTTTCTGCCTTCTGTTTTCTGCCTTCCTGGCCAACGATCGCGCGGTGCCCGCCGGAACAGGTAGCTAGTCTGCCGTTTCTTGCCGAATTTCGACATGTGATACCGTCTTGGTGGTGGATGTCATCACGATCGACGAGATTGACCGGCAGCTCACGCAGTGTC
>DAIDTM010000107.1 GCA_027457205.1 Anaerolineae bacterium
CACGGATACCAATCGACCGGATTGTGCGCGTGCTGCAACAAATATGGACTCGTTTCGTCGATCAAACGATTGGACATCGGACTCCTTTTGGGAATGTGCGACGCACTTTGTATAGCACAATTGCAAATCACTGACAAGCCCCAGCCGCGCCAATCCGTGATATAATAGCGGCTCGATACCAATCACACTGAAGGAAAAACCAATGAGCAACGAACCAGAACGCGTCTTGCTGGTCCTCGCGCATCCGGACGATCCGGAATTCTTTTGCGGCGCGACGCTCGCCCAATGGGCGCGCGCGGGCAAGGAAATTCGCTATCTGCTCCTGACCTGCGGCGATAAAGGCAGCGACGACCCGGCGATGACGCCGGAAATGCTTTGCGCGGATCGGCAAGTCGAGCAGCGCGCGGCAGCCAAGGTGATCGGCGCGCAGGATGTGGTGTTCCTGAGTTACCGCGATGGCGAACTGATGAACACGCTCGACGTGCGGCGCGCGATCGTGCGCGAGATTCGCCGCTTCAAGCCGCGCGTAATCGTCACCTGCGACCCGACGACGTACTTTCGCGGGACGGCGTATATCAACCACACCGATCATCGCACCGCCGGCGCGGCGACGCTGGACGCAGTCTTTCCCGCCGCCGGCAATCGGATGTACTTTCCCGAGTTGCTGCAAGAAGGGCTAGAGCCGCACGCGCCGAAAGAAGTCTGGATGAGCCAAACTCAGGAGCCGAACGTGTGGGTGCCGGTCAACGACACCATCGACGTCAAACTTGCCGCGCTGCGCGAGCACAAGAGCCAGATCAAAGACCCGGTCGAATTGGAAAAGCGTATCCGCGACCGGCTGCGCCGCCCGGAAATGGACGGCGAGGTTTACGCCGAGGGTTTCCGGGTTATTCGATTCTAGTAGGGATGCTGACCGCCGATAATTTTGCGGAGGCGGCGTAGCTTGGTAGACGTTGCACCCTGGCACTTGCGTTCCCGCCAGGGCAAGTGTGCAACGTCACTACAAAACCGGACAAAGAAACGCCGGCGAGACGAAATCTCGCCGGCGATTTGTATCTTCCGCGCCGAGTTTCCAGCGTTCGGAGGCGCGCCATGCGACGGACTGAATGCTGGTCGGCAATTCGCTGCGCGGCTGCGGCGCGGCGGGCGTTTTGGTCGGCGCGGGCGTCGCCGTTGGCTTGCGAGTCGGAGTGGCTTTTGGACGCGCCGGCACAGTCGAGGCAGGTGTGGGCGTCCGGAGGGGCGATACGCTCACCCGCGCTTTTGCCGACAGCGGCGCGGGCGCGAGCGCGGCGGCGTCCAGTCGCCCGGAAAAGATCAGCATTCCGAAACAGACGAGATTGAACGTGACAAAGATCGACCCTGCCTGCGCGAGCCAGCCGTTACCCCATAATCGACGCGACTTGTTCCAGCGCGCCAGCCCATCGTGTCCGGCGAGCAGCGCGCCGTGGTACAATCCGTAGACGAGATAGTACCACGCGGTGCCGTGCCACAAACCCATCAGCCCCATCGAAACGAAAAACCCAAGGTACGATGCGACGTACTTGTTCTTGAACCACTTGCCCTTGGTCGCCGCGTAGACGAATCGCGTGTAGACGTGATCGCGGAACCACCACGAGAGCGAAATGTGCCAGCGGTCCCAAAAATCGCGAATGTTGCGCGCGATAAAGGGTCGATTGAAATTCTCCGGCGAATGAATGCCCAGCAGATAACTCACGCCAATCGCGAACGCGCTGTAGCCGGCGAAATCGAAAAAGAGGTAGAACGTATAGGCGTACATATACGAGGCAATGCCGGCGATCTGCGCGCCGTGCGCGACCGGGTTCATCCAATACTGTTCGATGAGCGCGGCGAGGATGAACTTGTACAGAAATCCCTTGAAGATTCGATGCACCGCGCCGTCCACGTCCTGCCAAAACTCGGCGCGCGTGCGATGATGATTCCAGTCCTGCGCGAAACGGCGATAGCGATCGATGGGACCCGACTAGATCGTTGGGAAGAAGAGCAGGAACGCGAGGTACTGCGCCGGCGGCAGATTGCCGATCATGCCGTCCTGTACTCCGAAGATCACGTCGAGACTGCGGAAGGTGACGTACGAGATGCCGATGAATCCGACGATGTACTCCGGACTGACGAGCGGCACGAATTTGACGACCGCCAGCGGCAGCAGCGCGAGCGCAATCGCGCCGTAGAACATCCAGCGGTTCTTGACGCGCTGCCGCGCCGCCAAGAACGCGCGCGCGACGATGAACTGCGTCACGGCGTAACCGACGACCAGCGCAAGCTCGTTCACCGCCGCGCCGGGAAACACCAGCGCCGTCGTCCAGTATTGGAGGACAAGCATGATCGCCGTCGCCGCGACGATCCAGAACTTGGAAAGACGCAGACGCCCCGCCAACCCCGGCACGAAACTCGGCACGGCGATGTAGAGGAGCACGCCAAAGTAGAGAAAATTCGCGTATGGAATCACGCGAGCATCTCCGCAAGTTTCTTACGGTCGGCTTTGCCGTTGGCTGTCATCGGAAACGCGCTGAGAAAATGAAACTTGCGCGGAATCATATACACCGGCAGCCGTTCTGCCATTCGATTTTTCAGCGCGCGGCTGATTTCAAATTCAGAATCAGCGGAGTGATCGTTCAGAATGACGAACGCCGCCAGCGAGTCCGGCGCACCGTCTTTCATCTTGACGAGCACGACGCCATCGCGTACGCCGGGCAGCGCTTGCAAATTCGCCTCTACGTCGCCCAGCTCGATCCGATGACCGTGCAACTTGACCTGCTGATCGCGGCGTCCTTCGTAGAACAACAGCCCATTCTGAAAATATCCCCAATCGCCGGTGTGGTACGCCGGCATGCCGTACAGCGTAAAGAATGCCTTCGCCGTCAGGTCGGGTCGGCTGATGTACCCGGGGCTGACATTCGGACCGGCGATGACAATCTCGCCGCGCTCGCCGTTGACCGCCACGCGCCCGTCTTCGTCCAGCACAACGACGCGGCTGTCCGGTTTGGCGTAGCCGACCGGCAGCGGACGATACCGCGTCAGCGTCTCGCCGTCGATGCGTACCGACGTGGTCGCCACCGTCGTTTCAGTGGGACCGTACGTGTTCCACACCTGCGCGTCCGGAAACCGGTCGAGCAGCGCAGCGGCGACCTCCGGCGCGAGCGTCTCGCCGCAAAAGAGGAATCGGCGCACGCGCGGCAGCATCGCGGCGGAAAATGTTTTTTCGACCAGACACATCTGCGCGAACGACGGCGTCGAGACCCAGACCGTCGCGTTCGAGTGCGTCAGCGCGCGGTACAACTGCGCGGGATTCGCAATATCGTCTTTGTCGATGCTGAAGAGCGTGCCGCCGGTCGCGAGCGACAGGTACGTATCCATCACCGATAGATCGAACGAGAAGGGCGCTTGATTCAGAAACGTCTCGCGTTGCTCCACGAGTCTCTGCTCGGCAAGCATCCAATCCAAGAAACTGGTCAGACACGCCAGCGTAATGACGACGCCCTTCGGCTCTCCCGTGCTACCGGAGGTGAAGATGATGTAAAAGGGATCATTCGCCGCGACGCGGTGCACGGGGTCCGGCGCGGCATCGCCGGCTTCTGCGACAATTGCCGCGACGCGCGCCGGCGTGAGCGTCAGCGGCGCGCGCGCTGTCGCGACGATGCGCTCGACGCGCGCCGGCGGCGTGGTCACGTCGATCGGGATGTAGGGATGCCCGGCTTTGACCGCGCCGAGAAACGCGATCAGCATTTCCGGTTCTTTGTGCCCCTGCACTGCAATCGGCGCGCGGTCGTCCGGCAGCGCGCGCAACAGCCATGCCGCCAGCGCGGCGGAGCGGCGCGCGAGTTCGCCGTAGGTGAGCGTGCGTTCGCGGCTGACGTGCGCCAGATGTTCTGGGGCGGCGCGTGCCCACTCGTCGATGCGTTCGATCAGATCCATCGTCAGAATCCTTGATAGATGAACGGCGGCGTGGAGAAATCGCCTTTGCCGTACATCCAGATCAATCCAAGAAGGATCGCCAGATAGTACAGCGTCAAGAGCAGACCGCTAATCCACCGGTGGTTTAAGAATGCCGTGATAGAAAGCGTCCATGGCTTGATCGACATATACCCATCCTTCTCGACTGGTGTGCGGCGCGGGATCGACGCCAAAGTACTTGTCCTGCGCGTGGTCTTGAAAATCCACCACCGGCACGTCGTAGCGCTGCGCGACCTGGTGAAGCTTGATGTAGAATTGCTGCTGCGCGCTTTCCGAGATGCCCACCGCCGAGTAATAATCGGCGTTCATTGGTCGCCCCAGGAGCAGCGGCTGCGCGCCCGCGTCCTTCAAGATTCGCAGCACGATGTCCAGGTCGGTCCATTCCGCCGAGTTTTCCATCGCGCTGAGGTAGCCCTTGTCCGCGCTGCCATTGGCTTTGATTCTGAAACCGGCGCGGATGCGATTCGACCAAACGGTGTTGTCAAAACCGAATGGGTTGTCGATCGAGTTGGGAATCTGTTCCTGCCGCGCCTTGAAGGCGAGCGCCTGCCAATCGATCCATGCGGGCTGGCGCGTGACGCTGGGATTCAGATTCTTTTGCGATTCGATGTACGTGAGCGTCTGCCACTGGTCCTGCAATTCCAGCACCAGCGTCTGCAGCTTGCCGAGCGGAAATACCGCATCGTACAGCAGTTGATGGAGCGGCGAACCATCGGCAAGTTGTTCCAGCGCGAATTGCAGCACCGGGTCTTGATTCAGCGTCTGGGGATATTGCAACATTCTCCGCGCGGCTTGTTGCTTGGTCGTCAGACTCAACACCGTGCTGAACGCGAGTTCGTTCGCGTGCAGGCGCGAGAACAAGCCGGCGTAGTTGGCTTCGCCGACCATCTTGGACGTGAACTGTGACGGTGTGTAGGAGATGACGATTTTCTTGCCGCGCAGATCGGGCGCGACCGCCGCGAGTTCCTCCGCGACGATGATGGAGGTGACGCCGCCTTTCGCCACTTCAAACGTCGTAAAGCCGGTCGGATACGTCGCAAAGAATTGCGAGGATTGATACGCCGACGGCTGATTCAACACTTCCGATGCGCCATAGACCGGCAGCAGATCGGGCTGTTGGAGCGCGGCGATTTGGAGCGCGCTGCCGGTGACGTTCAGCGGAACGTGCCGCGGCGCGAGCGCGTGCACGTACTCGCGTTCGACTGCCTGCGCGTAGAGTACGCCGCCGCCGAGCGCTGCCGCGATCAGCAGCATGGCTGCCAGCGCGGGGACGAGATGCCGGACTTTCATACGCGCACGCGTTTCTCCACAGAGGCGATGATCTGGCGCGGGGTCGCCCACTCGGACCGCTCGATCTCGGCAGGGAAGATTTCCACGCCGAACGCGTCCGACAGCGCGACGATCAGTTCGACCAGACCCAGCGAATCCAAAATGTTCTGCTCGAAGAGCGCGAGGTCAAGATCGCGCCGCACCTGATCGGTGCCGGTGATCTGTTCCAGAACGTCCAGCACCTTTGGCGCAATCGCTTGATTCTGCACGGTCGCAGACATTCAACCCATCCTTATCGTTTGAACGAAAGAACTTTTCACTACTTCAGAATACTCGACCGATGTAAAATCCCGGTAACCCACGCGTAAATGTTTATGAAATTCTATCTTCATCCAAAAAATCGTTTGACACGCGCCCGCGGCGATGCTACAATACGAACCATGACCGCACAAGAATTACTGAAACGATACAACGCGGGCGAACGCGATTTTTCTGCCGCCGATCTGCGCGGCGTCGATCTGCGCGAGGCGATGCTGCGCGGCATCATCCTGCGCGGCGCGAACCTGGAAAAGGCGAACCTCGGCTGGGCGAATCTGGAAGAATCGGATTTGTCCGGCGCGAACCTCAAGCAGGCGAAGGTAAATGCGACGCACCTGCGCGCGGCGAACCTATCGGGTGCGGATTTCTCCGAAGCGGATATGAAGAGCGCGGGGATGAAAGACGCCAACCTAAGCGGGACGATCCTGCGCGGCGCGGTGTTGGTCGGCGCGAAATTTCAGGGCGCTACCTTGCGCGGCGCGAACCTGTCCAAGAGCCATCTGGACGGCGCGGATTTCACCGGCGCGGACGCGACCGATATCGACATTACGTACGCGGAATTGACGAACGTGATTGGGCTGGCGATTCCCGAAAACAAAAAATCGTGGAAGGCAGTGGATAAAGAATAAAACGTGAAACGTAACAGTTACGTTTCACGTTTTACGTTTCATTGGAGAACCAATTCCTTCAGGATTTCGCGCGCCCCTTCCGTCGCCCGCGCCCGGTGGCTGATCCGGTTCTTCTCCTTGCTCGACAACTCCGCCATCGTCAGACCGCGCTCGGGAAACAAGAACACCGGATCGTAGCCAAAGCCGTTCGTCCCGCGCGGCGCAAATTCGATCACGCCCTCACACGCGCCGTCACATTCGCGTACCTCGCCGCGCGGCGAGGCAATCGCGATCGCGCAACGAAAGCGCGCGGCGCGCTGGTCGCGCGGCGAGGCGCGCAGCTTGTCCAGCAAAAAAGCGATCCGTTGCGGGTCGCTTTTGTTTTCGCCGGCGTACCGCTTGGAGCGCACGCCCGGCTCGCCGCCCAGCGCGTCCACCTCCAGCCCGGAATCATCGGCGAGCGTCAGCAGACCGCTGCGCCGCGCGTACTCTACCGCCTTGACGCGCGCGTTCTCCGCGAACGTCGCGCCGGTTTCCGCAACGTCGTCGCGGATGTCGACGTCGTCCAGCGTCACGAGTTCCAGCGGCAAATCCGCGAGCATTTCCTGATATTCGATCAACTTGCCGCGATTGTGCGTGGCGATGAGAAGGCGCATTTTTCCAATCCTACACGCTAATCACTTTATCCGCGCTGCCCATCGCCGCGACAATGTCGCCCATGCCGCCAACGGTGCCGACGCGCGCCTTGTCGCGCAGCCCGTAGAATTCGAGACAGGTCTGGCAAATAACGAGCGTCGCGCCGTGCGCCGACAACGAGCGCAACTGATCGAGGACCGGCGAACCTTCACACGCCAACTTGACTCCCTCGCCATAGAACGCGATCACGCCGGGTGGAGTATCCTTGTCCATTAGATTCAAAAAGATGGTCGCGAGCTTCTGCCGCAATTCTGCCGGCGCATCGCCCATCCCATTTCGCGTGAAGAGAACCATCGTGTCCTTGTTCATCGATTGCTTCTCCTGCAACATCACATAACCTTGACGTTCACGCCGTCTCGCGCTACAATGCAGCCGGTTAATGGAAATCCCAAATCTTCACGCGGGGGCAAAGTGGAAATTCTCGTCTTGATCCTTCTCGTGCTCGTGCTTATCCTTGCGGTCTGGGTCGCGTTCGTCGAGTACCGCTACCAGAAGCTCGCGGGTTCGTTTCGCCTGTTGATGACGGGGCGCGGCGGCGCGGATCTGGAAGCCACCTTGATTGATTTCGTCGCGCGGATGGACCGCGTCGAGCAGTTGACGCACGGGATGGCGCAGCGCGTCGACGCGGTAGAGGTGCAGCAGCCGTACCACGTCCAGCACGTTGGCGTCGTTCGCTTCAACCCGTTCCAGGACAAGGGCGGCGACCAGAGCTTTGTGGTCGCGGTGCTCGACGCGCACGCCGACGGCGCAGTCATCACCGGTCTTTCCTCTCGCACCGACACGCGCATCTACGCCAAGCCCATCGTCGGTGGACAATCCACCTACACGCTCACGAGCGAAGAAAAAGAAGCGATCGCGCGCGCGATGAAACCGCGCGCGTAGGGGCGCACCGGCGTGTGCGCCCAGGGCAGACACATAGGTCTGCCCCTACGAGTTCGCCGCCGCGAGTTCCACCTCGCGCCGACGCGCCGGCAACGAGTGCCACAGACTCAGTGCGCCGGTAAAACCGAACCCCACCGCGTACAAAAGCAAGAACGGCATCGACCACCACAGTTGATTTTGCCACGCCATCGCCACGCCGACGAACGCATAGGCAGACAACGCCAACTCCCCAATCGATTCCCAACTGAACGGCAGCGTGTACCGTTTGGTGTTCCACGCGTCGCCCTCGCCCTCGACGCGAAACTTGGGCGTGCGGCGAAAAGTATTCCCCTGCCGCGTCACCGCTTCAAACACCGCAATCGAATTGTTCAGCGCGATGCCGGTACCGAGCAACACCAGCACGCCAAAATATCGATAGCGCGCGAGCCAATCCGGATACAGCGCGCGCTGTCCCAGCGCGTAGACGACGACGGGACCCACCATCGCCAGCCCAAAATACGTGACGACCTGCGGGAACTGCACGCCCAGCGCGATGAGCGGCACGAGCGTCAGCACCAGCAGCAGGATCAGCGGATTCATTATGTACCCCGAAAGGTGCAGCAACCCTTCGATCCGTTTGAACCGCGAGGCGTGCGGCGCAGCGGCGATGCGCGGCGCGAGTTTGATCAGGCACTGTGTCGATCCCTTCGCCCAGCGGAACTGCTGCCGCTTGAACGCGTGAATCTGCGGCGGAATCTCCGCCGGCGCAACCACCTCCGGCAGGAAAATCATTTTCCAGCCGTCCATCTGCGCGCGATAACTCAGGTCGAGGTCTTCGCTCAGCGTGTCGCCCTGCCAGCCGCCGGACTGCTCGATACACTCGCGCCGCCAAACGCCGGCAGTGCCGTTAAAGTTGAAGAAGAGACCGTTGCGCGAGCGCGCCGTCTGCTCGACGACGAAATGACCGTCGAGCGCGAGACTCTGGGCGCGGGTCAGCGCAGAGTACGTCGCGTTGAGATGACCCCAGCGCGCCTGCACAAAACCGACATCCGCGGAGGCAAAATGCGGAATCGTCTTTTCGAGAAAATCCGGCGGCGGCGCAAAGTCCGCGTCGAAGATGGCGATGAACTCGCCGGTCGCGCTCCGCAAGCCAGCCGCCAGCGCACCGGCTTTGAAGCCGGACCGATCCGCGCGGCGGACGAGCGAAATGTCGATCCCGCGCCGGCGGAAGTGATCGACGCGCGCTTGCGCGATCGCGGTCGTCTCATCGTCCGAATCGTCCAGCACCTGGATTTGCAGACGGTCGCGTTGCCAGTTCAGCGCGGCAGCGGCATCGATCAATCGCTCGACAACGTAGAGTTCGTCAAAGA
>DAIDTM010000108.1 GCA_027457205.1 Anaerolineae bacterium
GTCCACCTCGCCATCGTTCACCCAAGCGCGCGGCGCGACGATCTGCATCAAGTGCTGGACGATGTGAAAGGCGACCTGCGCGTGCATTTCGTCACCGGTCCGAGCCGCACCGCCGACATCGAAAAGACGCTGACGATTGGTGTGCACGGTCCGAAGGCGCTGTACGTGTGGGTGTGGTTGGGATAAAAGCACAACAAAGAATTGAGGATGAAGCGAATTGAGATTCGTTGTTGTAACATTTGCACTTGCGTAACCTGCCAAAAAAGGATAGAATAACAACACTCTAAATCGAAGAGGAAATAACCATGCCGTATTACGAATTCGTCTGCGAAGACTGCAACACCAAGTTCGAAATGAAGCGCTGCATCGCCGAGATCGACGACCCGGCGGCTTGTCCCCAGTGCCACGGCAATCACGTCGCGCGGCAGGTGTCGCGGGTGATGGCGTTCAGCCACGGCGACGGCGGCAGCGTCAGCGCGCTGGGCGACACCGGCGGCTGCGCGTCTTGCGGCGGTGGTTCGTGCGCCAGCTGCAGCTCTCATAATTGA
Source organism: Anaerolineae bacterium (assembly GCA_027457205.1). Taxonomy (GTDB): domain Bacteria; phylum Chloroflexota; class Anaerolineae; order UBA4142; family UBA4142; genus DAIDTM01. Next base: position 549 of record DAIDTM010000108.1, read on the forward strand.
TTCTGTTTTTACTTTCGAGGGAGGGTAAATGCCTGGTAATGATCTCACCGTCCGCGTCGGCGGCGATTCCGCGACGGGCGGTATCGTAACGACCGGCGAAGTGTTCGCGCGCATTGCTGCATACGCCGGTTTAGAAGTCTACACCACCCGCACCATTCCGGCGGAAATCAAGGGCGGGCACGTAATGTTTCAGGCGCGCATCGCGCCGGAAATGGTCTGGTCGCAGGGCGATGATCTGGATATGCTCATCGCGTTCGATCAGGAATCGATCGATCGATACTCGCCGCTGATTCGCCAAGACGGCATTCTAATTTTCAATTCGAACGATAGCAAGCCGCCGGCGCCCAACGGCATCAAGCAATACCCCCTGCCGCTGAACGATTTGGCGAAATCTATCAATTTTCAGCGTGGGCGCAACATCATCACCATCGGCGCGATGGTCAAATTGTTCGACTTGCCTTTCGAAACCGCGACGCTCGTGGTCGAAAAACAACTGGGGCGCAAGAAAGAGATGCTGGAGCAGAACCTGCTCGCGCTCAAGACCGGCTACGAATACATCGAGCAGAATGTGACCAAGACCGCGCCGTACCACCTCTCGCCGCGCGCGGGCGCGGAGCACGAGGAACGCCTCGTCCTCAGCGGCAATCAGGCGTTGTCGATCGGCGCGATTGCCGCGGGCTGCCGGTTCTATGCCGGCTATCCGATCACGCCGGCGTCCGACATTATGGAATTTCTCGCCGCGGAATTTCCCAAGATCGGCGGGACGATGATCCAAGCGGAAGACGAGATCGCCGCGATCGCGATGACGCTAGGCGCATCGTTCACCGGCTTGCGCGCGATGACCGCGACGTCCGGTCCCGGCTTGTCGCTGATGGTTGAGCTGATGGGGCACGCGACGATGGCGGAAATTCCAGTCGTCATCGTGGACGTGCAGCGCGCCGGACCATCGACCGGGATGCCGACGAAAGTATCGCAAGGCGATTTGCGTATCTCCGTCTTTGGCGCGCACGACGACGCGCCGCGTATCGTGGTCGCGCCGGTCTCGGTCGAAGATAATTTCTACCAGATCATCAACGCGTTCAACCTCGCGGAAAAATACCAAACGCCGGTGATCTATCTGAGCGATCAAGACATGTCGGTGCGTGTGCAGACGATTCCGCCGTTCGATCTCAATCGCGTTAAACTCGTGCCGCGCCTCTTGTGGGATCAAAAACAGAATGGCGACGGCAAGTTCGAACGCTTCGCGGATACGCCCAACAGTATCTCGCCGATGTCGCTGCCGGGGATGAAAGACGGACAGTACGTCGCGGAAGGGTTGGAACATCTGCCCAGCGGCGAACCGGACTATACGCCGGAAATGCACAGCGCAAATATGTTCAAGCGCGGCAAGAAGGTGCGCGAAGCCGCGGCAGACGCTGAGGCGTGGGGAATGCTGGAGCGCTTTGGCGACCAGAACGCGCCGGTCGCGATCCTCGGCTGGGGGTCGACAATCGGACCGGTCCGTGAAGCCGTCGAGCGCGCGGAAGCCGAAGGAATGCCGGTCGCGGTGCTGTACACCAAGATGATCTACCCGCTGCCGCGTAAAGAGATCGCCGCATTTATCGAGCCGCGTAAAGAGATCATCGTGCCGGAGATGAACTACACCGGTCAGTTCGCGCGAATGATCCAAGCGGAATTCTGGCGCGAGGTCATCAGTGTCCGCAAGTACGGCGGCGTTCCGTTCGCCACGCACGAGATTTACGCCGAGATTAAAAAGGCATACGCGAAGCTCAAGCCGGCGAAGAAAGCCGCCGCGCCCCGACGCGTGGCGAAAAGCACAAAGAAGAAACCAGCGCCGAAGAAATCAGCGGCGCGGAGGAAATAGAATATGATTTCGACGATCGATCCCCGCATAATGACATTCGAGCAAGCCAACTTAGCGCCGAACGATTACAAGAGCGAAGTGCATCCGATCTGGTGCCCCGGTTGTGGCGACTTTGGCGTGCTCTCCAGTTTCTATAAAGCCGTTTCGGAAATGCACATCCCAACCGAGCGACTGGTCGTCGCCTCCGGCATCGGCTGCTCCGGGCGATTCCCGGCGTTCGTGCACGCGTACGGTTTTCACGGTACGCACGGACGCGTACTACCGCTCGCGACCGGCATCAAGATGGCGAATCCGGAACTCGTCGTCGTTGCCGCCGGCGGCGACGGCGACGCGTTCAGCATCGGGATGGGACACTTGCCGCACGCGATTCGCCGCAATGTCGACATCACGTACATCGTCATGGACAATGAGATTTACGGATTGACGAAAGGACAAGCGTCGCCGACCAGCCCGGTGGGAATGGAGCGCAAGGCATCGCCATACGGCACGGTCGAGACGCCGCTGAATCCGCTGCTGCTTGCGCTCGCCCGCGGCGCGACCTGGGTAGGGCGCGGCTTTTCGAGCAAGCCAAAAGAATTGGTCGAGCTGATCAAGCAGGCGATGCAGCACAAGGGCTTTTCGTTCCTGCAGGTCTATTCGCCGTGCGTCACGTTCTACGATACGTACGATCATTTCAAACAAGTGACTCAGCCGCTGCCGGCGGATCACAACTCGCGCGACAAGATGAGCGCGATGAAGTACGCGATGAGTGACGAAACGCTTTACCTCGGCGTGTACTATCAAGAAGAGCGACCGACGTTCGACGAAGGATACGCCGCCAAGCGCGCCAAGGCGCACGCGGAGAATTACGGCGTGCCGCAAATCCTAAGCCGGTTCACGCGATGAAAAACGCGGCGTCATTGCGAGCGAAACAATTTCCGTGCTGATTTGGAGATTGCTTCGTCGCCGCTTCGCGGCTCCTCGCAATGACACTCGCACTTTCCTGAAAGCATCCGCCTTTGCAATCTCGATATCTGATTCTCTTGGCGATTGTTACGCTGCTGGCGCTGGGAACCGGCTGCTCCATCCTCGCGCCGGCGGCGACGCCGTTGCCAGTTTTTCCGACGGCGACCGCTCCGAGCGCCAGTCCCACCGCCGCAACAACAAACACGCTCGCGCCCGCGCCAACACCCGGCACGCCGACCGTGCCTCCACAGCCGCCTACGAGCGCGCCGGTCGCGCCGCCGTCCGCATCGAACGCGCAACCGCAGCGCATCAACTTTCCACCGGGCGGCACAGCGGCGACGCTGCAAGGTACGCTTGCGCCGAACGGCATCGCTCACTATGTCTTGCGCGCGCTGGCTGGGCAAACGATGACGGTGAACTTTGCCGCGTCCGCTGCGCCGGTGAATATGGCGATTCGCGGCGCGGACGGCACAGTCCTGGTTTCGAGCAGCGCGCTGGTGCCGTCCTGGAGCGGTCAACTGCCAGCGACACAGGACTATTACATCGACGCGGTATCGTACGCGCCCGTCCCAGCGACATTCACGCTGCAAGTGGCGATCCTGCCGCTCGGCGCAACGCCAGTGATAGATCAACCGCGCCGCATCACGTTTACGCCCGGCGCAACGAGCGTGACGATACAAGGCACGACCGCGACGCCGGGTGCGGATCGATTTGTGATCCGCGCGCTCGCCGGACAAACGATGGCGGCGAGCATTACCGCGCTGCAAGGTCCGGTGATTCTAATCATCTACGGCGCGGACGGCAACGTCCTAATCTCCGATCACGCCGGCACGAGCACCTGTAGCGGCGTGCTGCCGACAACCCAAGACTATTTCATCGATACGCGGTCGGTCGGCAACGCCGTTGTTCCGTTCACTTTGACGATCACGATCCCGCCGCTGGCGACGGTTCCGCCGGTGATACCCAAACACATCTTATTCCCGCCCGGCGGTACGTCGGTGACCGTGCAAGGCAGTCTGCCGGTGAATGGAATGGACCGCTGGATGCTGCGCGCGCTCATCGGTCAAACGATGACGGTGAACACCGCGACAACGCAGGGGCAGGTGATCCTGATCATCTTCGGCGTGGAAGACGGCGACGTGCTGATCTCCGATCATGCCGGCGCGACGAGTTGGACCGGGCAGTTGCCGGCGACCGAGGATTATTACATCGATGTTCGATCCGTTGGGAACGTCGCGGCAAACTATTCGCTACAAGTGACGATCCCGCCGCCATAATCTGACGGACGACGAAGGACGGAAGACGGATGCTATCGAGATTCCGTCAACGGTCATTCGTCCTCCGTCAGTGTGAAAGATACAAATGACTGAAAGCAATCTGATAACATCGGCGGTGACGCGTCCACGCCACCCGGACTGGATCCGCGTGCGCGCGCCGATTGGCGAAAAGTACGTGCACCTGAAAGGATTGGTGCGCGGGCTGCAACTGCACACCGTCTGCGAAGAAGCGCTGTGCCCGAACATCGGCGAGTGCTGGGGCGCGGGCACCGCGACGATTATGATCCTCGGAGATACGTGCACGCGCGCGTGCCGCTTTTGCGCGGTCAAGACCGGCAACCCGCGCGGCATCGTCGATACGGAAGAACCGTACCGCGTCGCGGACGCAATCGCGGAATTGCAGTTGAACTATGTCGTCATCACGTCGGTGGACCGCGACGATTTGCCGGACGGCGGCGCGGGCATCTTCGCCGAGACGGTGCGGCAGATCAAGACGAAATCGCCGCGCACCAAAGTCGAAGTGCTCACCGGCGATTTTCGCGGCGACCGCGCGTGCGTGCAAACGGTCGTCGAAGCCAAGCCGGACGTGTTCGGACAGAACATCGAAACGGTGCGGCGGCTGACCCACGTCGTCCGCGACCGCCGCGCCGGGTACGAGCAGACGATGAACGTGCTGCAGATGATCAAGGAGATCGATCCGACGCGGCGCACCAAATCGTCCATCCTGGTCGGCATCGGCGAGACGCCAGCGGAAGTGATCGAGACGATGCGCGATCTACGCGCGGCGAACGTCGATCTCCTCGCCATCGGACAATATTTGCAGCCGACGCATCTCAAGCGGCACGTGCCGCTCGTCGAGTACGTGACGCCGGAACAGTTCGCGCGCTACAAAGAAGAAGGCATGCAATTGGGCTTCCGCTACGTCGCAGCCGGACCGCTCGTCCGCAGCTCCTACAAGGCGTGGGAAGCGATGATGGTGTTAGCCGAAGCATAAGAGTTTCATCGTGGATTACAGCGCACTCACCGACGAAGAAATCATAGCGCGATTGAAGAACGGCGAAAGCTGGGCGATGTCGGTCTTGTACGACCGCTACGCCCGGCTTGTTTTTTCGCTCGCGCTCAAAATCCTGAATGATCGCGGCGCGGCTGAAGAGACGGTGCAGGAAGTGTTCGTCAAAGTGTGGAAACGTTGCCGCGAGTACGACGCCCGGCGCGGCAAGTTTTCGTCATGGCTCACTGGCATCGCGCACAATCACGCCATCGACGAGCTGCGCCGGCGGCGCGTGCGCCCATCCGCTTCGGAAGGCGATGACGACGCGATGGATACGGTGTTGGACGAGGGACCCGCGCCGCTCGATCTAGCGGTGCAGAGTCTGGAACGCCGCCGCATCGTCGACGCGTTGAGGGGAATTCCGCAAGAGCAGCGCCGCGCGATCGAGATGGCGTACTTTGAAGGTCTGACGCAGCAGGAAATCTCGGATCGGCTTGGACAGCCGCTCGGCACGATCAAGACGCGAATGCGCCTGGGGATGCAAAAACTCAAGACGCTGCTGGAAGAGCCGGCGACCTAAAAGCCACTCGACGTGATCGCCCGGCGCTGTCTCGATAAAATCGATGTATTAAACAAATCTAAATGTACGCCTTCTTCGTAGAATAGTTGGAAGGTGTTCTAGAAATGTCGATTTGTGATGAACTACAGGAATTGTATCCGGCGTATGTGCTGGATGGCGTAGAGGATGCCGACCGCGCGCGTATCGAACAGCATTTGCCGCACTGCGCGAATTGCACGCGCATCGTCGCGGATTATCGTCCGATCGTCGATCTGCTGCCGTTCGCGGCGACGCCGGTGGAACCGCCGGCGGACTTGAAATATCGCGTTCTCGCGGCGACGATGCCAAAGGCGCGTCCCGCGCCGGCGTCGTTTGCCGCGCGCGTTTCCACCGGCTTTTCGAATTTCTTCCGCGCGCCGGCGTTCTCAGCCGTAGCGTTGCTGCTTATCGTCGCCCTTGGCATTTGGAATCTTTCGCTGCAAAACCAGATCACGCAGCAGGCAGCGTCGAATCAGCAGATGCTGACGGAATTGATGCGGCAGCGCGATTTTCTGATGACGATGTCGTACGCGAGCGGTCAGCCGCGGCAGTTGCAACCAACCCAGGTTGCGTCGCGCGCGGTCGGACGGCTGTACGGCTCGCCAGACGAGACGACGCTGGCGTTGATCGCGCTCGACCTACCGACGCTGCCCGCTGGTAAAGTTTATCAAGTGTGGCTCATCGATGCGAACGGCGACCGCACCAGCGGCGGTACGTTCAAGGTGGATGACCAGGGGCGCGGCTGGCTGCTGATCCGCGCGCCCAAGCCGCTCGGCAGTTATCAAGGGGTGGGCATTACTGAGGAGCCGGAAGGCGGCAGCCCTGCGCCTACTGGCGCAAAGATGCTGGGCACCAATCTGTGATTGGGCTAATGGCAGGCAAAAGACGTACGCGCCAATGAAAAATATTCGCGGGAGAAACTACCTCTCCCGCGAATATTTTTGGTTATTTACCCACGCCCATCAAGATGCTGGAAGTTGGCTGCTTTAAATCTATCCGTACCGACGGACTGGGCGCACTTTCATTTTTGGCTACGTCGCTGAGCACATTTCGAAATACACGTGAAACCGGATGAGCCGAGGCGAAATTGAATGGACGAGTCCTCACTTTCGAGTTATTTAGGTGCATCATGAAAGATTCAAGCCTTAAATAGTCAGATGCCCTCAGCCATGGATACTTTTGCTGATTGTACTCGAGGAATGGCAGCAATTTGCCATTCAGGTCTTGCAAATCCCAGCGTTCCCCATCTGGTGCCCTGGGAGAAAAGAGATAGTCCTCGTGTTGGCGAAAGAGAATCGAACCCGGGACCGGCGTAAATAGCATCGGAATGACCGATCCGACCTTCTGCGATGCATAGAGTGCAGTGTTGATTGTTACCTGCAAATCCTCATCAGGTAGCCCAAAAATCACAAACGCATTCAAGTCTTGGCTACCGACTGCCCAGCCTGCCTTTTTCGCCACCTCAACTGCTCGCTCGAATGCTTCAATCGTGGCTTGTTTGCGATTCCAACCCCGTGCAATTTCATTGTCAATGGTCTCAAGCGCGAGGTGCAACTTACGAAAACCCGTTGCGCGCATCTCGTTGAGAAACTCTAGATCAACGAGGCGCGGCTCAATGCCTTCGGGTGCGTAAATAGAAATCTTCAAGCCGCGCTTGCGAATTTCCGCAAGTCGCTCGAGAAAATCATCGCGGTTGAAAAGAAGATTGTCTTCATAGAACGCGAACTCGCGGACGCCGTATTTTTTGTATTTTTCTTCGATCTCGTCCGCAATCTCCTGAGGCGAACGACTCCTAACTTTTGGATTCTCGTGGTTTAGTTTAAGTTGTGCACAGTAGGCACAGTTAAAACGGCAACCACGGCTTCCGGTAATCAGAGCGTAGCGAGGTTTCGTTTCATAAAGATCGTCATTGTAGTAAAGCGACAGATCCGTCCTTGCGTTAGCCGCGTCGTCACAGATTTCACCGTCGACGACGTTTATGTCAATTCCTGCCCGTTCGCCCAGATGTCTGTTTGCGTGCTCGGGGTCAAGTGTTGGATAGATACCACCTACTAATATACGAGGAGTGTTTTGCGGGTAGACCCTCTTGACGACATCGATGACGTCACGCGTGCTCTCCCACCAGTACGTCATTATGGACGTGATCCAAATCTCTCCTGGGACGAATGACGTTTCTCTGAGACGTATTTCCAACTCGTCCAGAGACATCCCGAATGTCCAAAGCTGTTTGGCAATGTCGTCTCGTTGGACGACATCTCTGTGGCGCTGCCGCACACGGCGCTTACTATCAGTGGCGAGGCAATCAATCAGTCGCAGTTGCTCGTATCCATTCTTTCTCAGCCACGTTGCGACCTTGAGTAAGCCGTGTGGCTGACTCCAATAAGCCCAGTACTGTGTGTCGTAAATGGGCGGATTGATCAAGATTGCGCTTTTGGCACCATTCAGAACTTGAGATGGATTGTCACGTATAATCACGGGATTATTCCTTATCTAGTCGCGAGCGGAAGTGTTACCCTTAATTTAGGTTTCCACGTTTCGTTGGCAATGCTGTATCGCACCATCTGAGCAATTTGGTCGTCACCCAGGAAATCAAAGGTCGTGCTGCGATATTTGCTATTTAGGAGCGCAGCCAGTCGAGTCAGTTCTTGATAATCGGAGAAACTGGCACCATTAAACTTTGCAAACGGAAATAGTTTTCCGTTCTGTTTTTCCAACTCGGGAGGTAGATGTTTTTCGTATCTCTGATAGATGTCCGTGCCCGGAGTAGGTTGGAAAGGCACTAGATTCACAGATCCAACAATGTGTGCTAACCTCGTAAGGCGTTCCACTGTGTGGTCAAGATTCTCACTGGGATACCCAACTAGAACCATCGCCGTGATGTCTTCCGTGCGCGGCTTATACCCACCGTGCGTCAACAAAAGTTCGATTCCGCGTTCGTAAGCACTCAAATCACCCTTTGCATCGGGGTCCAATGCACGGTCATCATGCAGGAAAATTTGGCGATATCCTGCTTCTCTCATTTTGATGACTAGGTTCTGCGTTAATGCTTTGGGAGAAAGGTTGCCCAACGCGCGCAGTTTTATGTCGAGTCCCTTTTGAATAATTAGGTCAAGCACACCCTCGAAGTGTTTTGGATTCTTGCCGGGAATCTCGTCGTCAAAAAAAGCAAATTCCCGCACGCCCAACGCGATCTTGGCTTCGATTTCCTTTACGATTTGATTGGCAGAGCGCGACCGGTTGAGTAGAACGCCCGAGAAGTGTGGCATCCTTTCGTACAAAGAAAGATCGGTCGCTTCTGTTTTTGCTTTCTTTCCAATTGTAGAGTCAAGTCGAACTCCGCGTAATTGCTGTCTAGCGTGGTTTGGGCACAGAGAAGCATACACGCCGCCTAAGATGATCCGCGCCTTTGGAAATCGCTTCCGAACAAGTCTAACTAAATCCCGCGTGCTTTCCCACCAAAACGTCATCATACAGGTTACGTAAATAACATCCGGCTTCCATTTTTCTTCTTTGAGGTCTTCAATCTTATCTTCGATCTGCTCCCATGACCAGCCAAAATGCCAGCGTGCAAGTTCATGGTTTTCAACAGAGACCGAATCCAGTTTTTTTCGCTGAACGCGCTTGCCTTGTAATGGCTGTAAACAATCAAACAGCCGCACACCATAACCGCGTTCAAGTAGTAGGCTTCCAACTTGGAGTAATCCAAGTGGTTGATGCCAACGTGCCCAGTCGAGGCGAATGTCATAAACCGGTGGAGAGACGAGCAAGATTCGCTGTTGTTGGGTGTGCTGCTTTTTCAAAGATTTGCGTTTCATCATTTGGACTGTATGCCCAGTTGACGAAGCACATCTAGTCCATCTTGCTTGCGACAGCCGGGGTGTTGGAAAGATGCAAGAACGAACTTCCCGCTATGAACTTCGACTAACGGCATTTCAACAACCTGCCCGAGTTGCTGTTTGCTAAATGCGGGCAAAGTTGTTCCTTGGGGAGTTAGAGTGAATACAAAATGAAGTAAGTGCTCTTTCCAGCCTTCATAGTACACGGGTGGATAACAATAGCAGTCGAAGGAATTTATATGAGCGATTTGGCGGATGAACAAAGGCACAGTCGCCTTAGTGCGGTAGTGTTCGGTGCTATCTATTGCCTTTCTCTCCGAGTACCATTTCAAAATACGCTGATGTTTTCTCGAATAGGTTTCATTACCTATCCCGGTAAGGTAGCGGGAGAGTTCTGTGCCCAATGTATGCCGAACATTCAGCGTTAGTAGCAAAAGAAAGGGATGCGCCCTTTGCAGTTCTATCAAACGTTTTAGTGCCTGAATGCGCTTTGCTTCGCCCTTACTTTTATATCCCAAGCCGCCTTGGAAATCCCAATTGTGCAAATCGTACGTCATTCTTGGATTTTTGGTGCCTTCGGTTGCCAACAAGGCCGGAGCATTACCATCTATATCGACCCCATCCAGAATAATGTTTTCCAAGAAACCTCTTCGCAATTGCCAGTTCTCACTGAACCCATCCAATATCACATTTGTCTCGAGAGCATTGACTTTCCTAAGTTGCTCTTCAACTACTTTACCCCTCTTTGTTACAACTTCAATGCCTGTCTTGAATCCCAGATACTTTCCCCAATCGTGAAAATCACGAATGTCAGGACCCGGCAAACCGAAGTAATCTAGCGGTTTCTTTATACTACGACTGAACTTGGCAATTATGGGTTTGTCCCATCTACGCCGGATTGCCTCTTTATTCTGAGTTGAAGCAAGAGGGAGCATTTATTTCGCCTCCCCCAGGTCGCCTAATCGTGCAGCAATATCTTCCAATAAACGCTCATAGAGATCTGTATTAATACCTATATTGTCAGCTAGGGCGTCACTAATCGCAGAAATGATTTGCACATCCTCTTCCCGCATGCGCCAACCGCTATGAGTAATCACTTGTAGTAAGTTCAATATTGGAAGCTGTTTTGGTGCACCGCTCTCTGCGCTAGGTATCGGAATTGGAAGACCAACGTCCGTTGCCGCCTTTGCACCTTTTCGCTTTCGAACGGAAACAGGAGTTTGGTCGTCGATTTCCTTTTTCACCTGTTTCTGCAGATTCTTGGCGGTTGTTATTAAGCGAGTAGCCAAGGTTCTCTTGTCGCCGCTCGCTTTACCCTTTTGGCTCTGCAAATCACTCAAAATGTCATCAAGTGCTGAGTATGCTTGGAACTCGTCGTAGGAACCCTCTGTGACTTTCTCTTTGACTTCCTTTATCCTATCAGGAGCATTTTGGATTATCTGGTCGGCTCGACGTGAGGCTTGTGCTTCCAGCGCAATTTTCTGAAGACTTTCTTTGTTCTGTGCTCCACTCAGGGTATATTTCACTGCCGCTTCTAAAGCATCCTTCGCGGGGCTGGCCTCAAAATCATCTCTGGCACTGGTTGGGATTACTTCTGTGCTGATCACATAAACTTCTCCAGTCCACCATGGATAAATCTGTTTTCTAGTAAAATACGAACTGAGGTAGTTCCTATCCCCAATGGTGAAACCTTTGATTTTGTAGACCAACCCAGCAAACTCTGGAAATCCCCGAGACGACAAGGACTCGCTCTTACTTGTTAGACAAGCCCAATAGTATGCCATCGGTTTCCCGTTGGAATCATAGACGAATCCAATTCTCGGTGATTCTAGGTCCGGGATATTTGGTTTTTCAACTGTAACAGATTTGCTTCGTTCAATCTTAAGAATTATCTTGGCCGACTTGTATCCCTCAACATTCTTCTGAAGTGCTTTTTCAATCTCCTTGCCGTACTGAAACTCGGAACTAAATCTAACCGGTAGATTTCGTAGAATATAACCGCGCATCTCGTCAAGGTTTGATAGTCGGGCTATGTGTGTGTCGCTTAAGTTTTCCAGCTGTATCATTGTGAATGCCATTCCCTTACGTGTACTCTTGGCGAAGTGGTAAGCGATATGCCTATGAAGAAGCGTCGCCAGAGGAATGACTGGACGATTGGGGTCCTGTCGAGCGGCATCAAGTTTGTGCCGCATCTCACCGAATTCGAATTCAAGAATATGCTCCATCTCTTCCCCAGCGGTCTTGGTACGAATCACCAGGCGGTTACATAGATCAAATCCAGAATATATTCCGATGCCCCTAAATCCAACGTTTGACATGATGTCTTTTTGGGAAATAGCAAACTCACGAGCTTGAAGAAGCTTGTTGTAATCCATTCCGTCGCCATAATCGAGTATGAATACAGAATTTCCCGTGACTTGAATTTCGACTGTCTCGGCATTCGCGTCTATCGAGTTTTGAGCATATTCTCTAATCGCATCCAAAGGATCTGTGTATAAACCTTTTGAAAGTATGTTTAATAACTCGCCTCCAATTTGACTTTCTGCAAGAGGGGGGTTGAAAGATTGCCCCTCTCTCAGATCTTTGGGAAATTGGCTTGTTGGTATTGTATCTAGTTTCGGCATTATAGACTCCTTGTCTTCACGGTTTTCAGATGAGTCATCTCAGGCAGTTACAGTTCGCATTGCACAAGTTCAAAGATCGCCGAATACTGTGGCTCTCCTTGCACAATGAGAACGCTACCCTGTTGCCCCACAACGCACGTACTTGACGATGAATTGTGGAATAAACATTGGCGCGTACGGAATCAGGAATATGCCAATGGCTACCATCTTTTTCCATATTGTCAGGTTGCCATCCCATTGGAGGCAAGCCCCAACGCTCTGCACACGCCAGCAATTGGTTGTTTTTTTCGCGGTACGTTCCAACTGTAATATACTCAGGACGATGTCCGTCTTTATGCGCTTGGGCAAAGAATTCTGAGTATATATCCTCCCAGCCATCGGGTGTTAGAATAGGATCGATTCGCCAACGATAGTGATAGCCCCATGATTGCACCTTTAGTCCAGCTTCTAGCCGCTTGCTGATTGGCGGAGTGATGCCTTCCCACAAATCCGCGATAGATTGGGGATTCAGCGAAAACGAAACTACTACTCGGTCATTGTGCGGCAGGTCTTTCAGTTGGTCAACGTTCGCACTCTTGGTGAGGAGGATTAGTTTACAGCATTTAGGATTTGTACTTGTCTCACCAAACATTGGAATCACCCATTGGCTTATGTTCGTGTAACGGTCGTAGAGAAGACTATCAGAGCAATCGATACCCAGCCCGAGTGTTTCAGTCGAGCGGCGTTTTGAATCCAGTAGCCATGCTTGAATGTCGCGCTTCATTGTATTGTAGTTGGTATAAATCAGATGGCGGCGCGGATCGCGACGAATGCGATGCGTCAGCATCAAGAAACAACTACGGCATTGTAATCCACACGCGCCGCTACCAATAGCGACATCGTACCATATCGGAGGACAAAATGAGGTGAGGTGATCTTCAGTCGACATTCGCCAGGGTTTGATGAATGAAGAACGTCGTTCTGTTTCCAAAATACTTACTGGTGCGTCAAGCCCTGTGATCTCGGGAGGTAATGTAACTTGGCGCCATTCGCCCATCGCAACTTGTTGATCAACCCACCAACTGACTGGTTTTTCTCGATGAGAAGTATGAGCGTCGCCGGTAACCAGAAGAAAGGGGTTTGCATCCTTGGTTCGCCTCAGGTCAATCGTCACATAAGCCTCCCTTGCTAGCTTCAAGGGGATGCATCAAGAGGAACGGTTGTTCGATGACCAGCATTATAGCATATCGGGCGCGCGGCGTCAACGCGAAAACGAATATTACAGGAAGCGTGATTCTACGATGCAAAACGGAGCGCCGCGTTACCACAGCACTCCGTTGAATTCGCGCGATGGCTCTATCGCGATGCGCCCGGCGTCGTGGCGACCTTTGACGCCGCTTTGGGCTTGGGAAGCATAAAACGCGAGAGGAAGAGCGCCAGCTCAAAGAGGATGAGCATCGGCACCATCACCACCATCGGCGCGACAATGGGATCGGACACCGGCGTGATGAGCTCGGCAAAGACGAAGAGCACGAAATACGCGATGCGGCGCTGCTTGCGGAGAAAGTCGGGCGTGACCAGACCGAGTTTCATCAGGATCAGCATGAGGATCGGCAATTCAAACGCGAGACCCACGGCGATCATGAAATAGACGACGAACGAGATGTACTGGTCTGCCCCCGGCAAATACGTGAGCGAGCTGCCGAACATCGCGCGCATGACGGTCACCATATTTGCCAGCATCAGGTAGCCAAACAAGTTTCCCAGCAAGAACAGAAACACCATGCCGGCGACGCCGGGAATGACGTACCTCTTTTCGCTACGCGTCAAGCCGGGCTCGAGGTATCGCACTGTTTGGTAAAGCCACACCGGCGCGGCAAGCGTCACTCCGCCGTATAGCGCGATGCGAAAGTGAATCAGAAAGCCATCCATCAGACCGTGCGTGACGAGTTTGAGATCGCCGGCGGGACGGGTTAGAATCTCCAAAATCGCATCGGAGAAAACGTACGAGAGCGCGGTGGTTACGAGGATGGCGATAATCGATATAATCAGACGGCTGCGGAGTTCTTCGATATGTTCCAGAACTCCCATCCGCTTTTCTTCTGTCATATTGCCGAATCGTCCTTACATCACGTCGAGTAGGTCAAACAGAAAGAGATGCCAGAGCGGCATCCCCTCCCGTTTCCAATCGCAAAACGATCGACCTGTGTTACTGCGCCGCGCCGCACTCGGGGCAGAATTTCATACCAGCGTTAATGAACTTGTTGCAGCTCTTGCACGCGACCTGGGCGACCGGCTCTTCCTTCCTCACTTCCACCGGTTTCTGGACTTCGTCAGTAAAACCTTGCGTTGCTTCCCTAGTGGCGGATTGGAATTCTTTGAGCGTCTTTCCGACCGCGCGCCCGATCTCCGGCAAGCGCGAGGGACCAAAAATGATCAGCGCGGCCACAGCAATGATGACCAAATGAGTGGGCTGTAAACCGAACGGCATTTCAAACACTCCTTTCAACTCGAACGCGTCTACGGCGACGCGCAACCTTCCATCCAAATTGTATCACATAATGCGTCGCCGCGCAAATTCTGACGGCGAACATCTTGCGCTAGTCGAATCTCTCGTGTTATACTGCGAATATCCTCGGCTCGTCCATTGGACGGTGTCAGCGTTTGTTTTGATCCGTGCTTATTCGTATCGTATCAAAGGGGGGCGGGTATGCAAGAATTGAAAGAGCGCATCCAGAAAGAAGGACGCAATCTCGGCGGCGGCATCCTGAAGGTCGATTCGTTTCTGAATCATCAGATCGATCCTGGCTTGATGACGCGGCTAGGCGCAGAACTGGCGCGGCGATTAGCGTATACGCGCCCAACCAAAGTGCTGACGGCGGAGACGAGCGGGATCGCGCCCGCGCTCGCGACCGCCGCGGCGCTGGGCATCCCGGTCGTCTTTGCGCGCAAAAGCCCGCCGCTGACGATGGACTATACCATCGTGAAAGAAACCTGCCGCTCGCGCACGCACGATAAGATGGTCGAATTGATGGTATCGACCGAGTACCTGACGCCGCATGACCGCGTACTTATCATTGACGATTTCCTCGCGACCGCGCAGACGATCACCGCGCTGGCGCGGCTCGTCGCCAAAGTCAATGCGACCCTCGTCGGCGTTGGTACGGTCGTGGAGAAGGAATTTGAGTACGGCCGCGTGAATGCCAAGGACTTGAACGTGCCGATCGAAAGTCTCGCGGTGATTACGAGTATGGACGACGGCAAGATCGTGATTGAATAACTTCACCTCTCACCTTCTCTGCCCCTCTCCGGTCAAGACGATAGGAGAGGGAGTTGCAGAGTGGATGAGGAGACTAGATGCCGGACACAATCGTCATCCTCGATTTCGGATCGCAGTATACGCAATTGATCGCGCGGCGCGTGCGCGAGCAGCGCGTCTATTCCGAAATCCTGCCGCACGACGCGCCGCGCGCAGAAATCGAACGATTAAAGCCGCGTGGCATCATCTTGTCCGGCGGTCCTTCCAGCGTCTACGACGACGGCGCGCCCGCGCTCTCGGATTTTCTGCTCGACCTCGACGTGCCGCTGCTCGGCATCTGCTACGGAATGCAGTTGCTCGCGCATCGGCTCGGCGGACGCGTCGAAAAATCATCGACGCGCGAGTACGGTCACGCGACCGTTCATATCGATTACGCCGCGTCTCTATTTTCCAATCTTCCTTCTCCAATCTCCGTTTGGATGAGCCACGGCGATCAAATTACGGCGCTGCCGCGTGATTTCGTCGCGCTGGCGCACAGCGACACTTGTCCCTTTGCCGCCATGGCGAACCCGACGCGCCAAATCTACGCGCTGCAATTTCATCCCGAAGTCGCGCACACGCCGCAAGGCATCGACATTTTACGGCATTTTCTGTTCGACGTATGCGGCTGCGCGGCCGATTGGACGCCGGCGGCGTTCATCAGCAGCACGCTCGACGAGATTCGCACACGCGTCGGCGAGGCGCGCGTTTTGTGCGCGCTCAGCGGCGGCGTCGATTCAACGGTCGTAGCGACGCTCGTTGGGCGCGCGATTGGCGAGCGGCTTGTCTGTGTCTTTGTCGATCACGGCTTGCTGCGGGACGGCGAAGCGCGCGCGGTGGTCAACTTGTTTCAGAATCGACTGGGGCTGGAGATTGTCGCGGTGGACGCGCAGGCGCGGTTCATCGACAAGTTGCAAGGCGTGATCGATCCGGAAGAAAAGCGCAAGATCATCGGCGCGGAATTCATCCGGGTATTTGAAGAAACCGCGCACTCCATCGCGAGCGCGGCGCCGTTCCGTTTCCTCGCACAGGGAACGTTGTACCCTGATGTGATCGAATCACGCGGCGTCGGCAAAGCGGCGGCGCGCATCAAGACACACCACAACGTCGGCGGACTGCCGGAGGATTTGCAATTTGAGTTGATCGAGCCGCTGCGCTGGCTGTTCAAGGACGAAGTGCGCGCGGTGGGATTGGAGCTGGGACTGCCGGAGGAATCGGTTTATCGTCAGCCGTTCCCCGGACCCGGATTGGCAGTACGCATTCTGGGCGAAGTGACGCGCGAACGACTGGCGATCCTGCGCGCGGCAGACGCCATTGTCCGCGAGGAGATCGAGCGCGGCGGTTTAGCGCGCGAAGTCTGGCAGTACTTTGCGATCCTGACGCCGCTTAAAACAGTCGGCGTGATGGGCGACGAGCGGACGTACGAGCACGTCGTCGCGGTACGCGCGGTGGCGAGCGCGGACGGAATGACGGCGGACTGGGCGCGCCTGCCGCACGATTTGCTCGCGCGCATCGGCAGCCGCATTGTTAATAAAGTGCACGGCGTCAATCGCGTCGTCTACGACATCACGAGTAAACCGCCAGGAACGATCGAATGGGAATGAGAAATCGCTGCCGCCCCATGATCGAAAAAAACCGGCAGACAAAGAATAACGCGTTTGCATCGCGCGGCGATTCGCATATAATAACCGTCGAACCGCAAGGGAGCAGGGGATTCTCCTCTGTTCCTTTCCATTTTCAGGAGCGAAACTATGCCTCCGATACTTCATCGGCTGACCGAAAATATCACGACCATTGATTTGCAGTTTCAAGGGCGGACCGAGGTCATCGCGTCGTACCTTTTTTATGATGGCAACGAAGCCGCGCTAATCGAGACCGGTCCCGCAGTAACGGTGGACAATCTGCTAGAAGGCGCGCAAGCCGCCGGCGTGCCGCTCGAAGCGCTGCGCCACTTGATCGTCACTCACATTCACCTCGATCATTCCGGCGCGGCGGGCATACTCGTCCGACAGCTGCCCTGGGCGCGCGTCTATGTGCATCCCAACGGCGCGCCGCATCTTGCCGATCCAGCAAAACTACTCGCGAGCGCGACACGGCTCTACGGCGACAAACTCGAATGGCTGTGGGGCATTCCGCTGCCCGTGCCCGCCGGAAATCTGGTGGTTGTCAACGATCAAGAAGAACTGCGCGTCGCGGGAACGACACTGCGCGCATTCGATACGCCCGGTCACGCCAAACATCATCACGCTTATCTGGATACGCGCAGCGATCTTTTGTTTACCGGCGATGTCGGGGGCGTGCGGATGCCGAGCGTGCGTTACGTTCGCCCGCCCACGCCGCCGCCCGAACTCGACATTGAAGCGTGGGTGGCGAGCATCGCCAAGTTACGCGCGGTAAAGGCGACGGGGTTGTGTCCGACACATTTCGGATTATTCCGCGGCAATCTCGATTGGCACTGGAACGATCTGGAGCATCGCCTTGTCGCGTGGGGCGAGATCGTTCGCGCCGAGATCGCTCGTGGCGCGAACGACGACGCGGTGCTTGAACAAATGAAAACGCATATCGCAACGGAGATGCAAGCGCAAAACGTTGACGCAACCGCGTACGATGTGGCGGTGAGTTACGAGTCCATCGTCGCGGGATACATTCGGTACTGGAAGAAGAAAACGGAAACCGCATAAAGAGAACTTTTGTTCTACTTGGTCGTATGCGACGCGCTTCCCGAGCGTCGCATTTTCTGTTTGCATCGCGCGGCGTTTGGCGTATAATACAAGCCGGCGTGAAAGCGCACTTCTCCAGGGAAATGAAATGGCTGCTCCGATTTTTCCATTTACCGCAATTGTCAATCAAGATAAAATGAAACGCGCGCTCGTGCTGAACGCGATCAACCCGCTCATCGGCGGCGTGTTGATTCGCGGCGAACGCGGCACGGCAAAATCGACCGCAGTGCGCGCGCTCGCCGCGTTGCTTCCAGAAATCAATGTCGTCGCCGATTGTCCATTTTCCTGCAATCCGTACGAAAAGGATCGCTTGTGCGACAACTGCCGCGCGCGCGTCGCAAACGACGAAGAACTGCCGGTGGCGCGCCGCAAAGTGCGCTTGGTCGATCTGCCGGTCAGCGCGACCGAAGACCGCGTCGTCGGCACACTCGATATCGAAACGGCGATCAAAAAAGGCGAAAAGAAATTCGAGCCGGGCGTACTCGCCGCGGCGAATCGCGGCATCCTCTACGTCGACGAGGTCAACCTGCTCGACGATCACGTCGTCGATTTGCTGCTCGACAGCGCGGCGATGGGCGTCAACGTCGTCGAGCGTGAAGGCATCTCGTTCCAGCATCCGGCGCAATTCGTTTTGGTCGGCACGATGAACCCGGAGGAAGGCGAACTACGCCCGCAGTTGCTGGACCGCTTTGGGTTGTCGGTCGAGATTCGCGGCATCGCGGACGCGGAGGCGCGCGTCGAGATCATCGAACGCCGGCTCGCGTTCGAGCAAGACCCGATTGGCTTTTGCCAAGAATGGTCGACGGCGGAAGCCAAGTTGTCGTCCGAGATCGAATCGGCGCGGCACGCGCTGCATTCGGTCACGCATCAACAAGCCGATCTGTACGCCATCGCCGAACTCTCGGCGGGCTTGGAAGTGGATGGACACCGCGCCGATCTGGTCATCCTGAAAGGCGCGCGCGCCCACGCCGCATTCGCCAGCCACACCGCGATCACCGAAGAAGATATTTTGCTCGCCGCTGAACTCGCGCTGCCGCATCGAATGAAACGCAAGGCGTTCGCGGATGTCGAACTGCGCTTCGAGCAACTTGAAAAGCAGCTCGACAAATCCAAGCAAGGTATGGCAAGCCAGAGCCAGCCCAAAGGCGAGCAGTCGCGCGACGTAAAAAAAAAGCCAGTTTAGCCGCTGACCAGACGGCGGACACCCCGCCCGAACCCAGCGATCAATCGGTGCAGGGTCAGGGACATGAGCCAGGGCAACCGTCGCCGCGTCCCGCCGACCATCCGGTTGATGTTGGCAAAACATTTCGCCCTCAAAAATTACAGACTCCGCTCGACAAACTACCACGCCGCGTCGCCGGCAAACGCTCGCGCACACGCACCGAACGCAAGCGCGGCCGCTACGTTTCCTCACGCCCGATGACCGGCGAAAAGACCGACCTCGCGTTCGACGCGACATTCCGCCAAGCCGCGCCGTACCAGACGCGCCGCGAGCACAAGGACGTCGTCCTGGCAATTGAGCCACACGACCTACGGAAGAAAATCCGCGTCCGCCGCGCCGCCAACCTGATTCTGTTCGTCGTCGACGCATCGTGGTCAATGGCAGCGGCGGAGCGAATGACCGCGACGAAAGGCGCGATCATGTCGCTCCTGATCGACGCGTACCAAAAGCGCGATCGCGTCGGTTTGGTCGTCTTTCAAAAGGAAGAAGCGCGTCTCGTCCTGCCACCTACGTCGAGCGTCGATCTCGCGCAGAAATTGCTGAAGGACATCCCGGTCGGCGGAAAAACGCCGCTGAGCGCGGGCTTGGTGCTCGCGCATCAAGTTCTCGTGCGCGAGCGCGCGCGCGACCGCGAGGTGATGCCGCTGATGATCGTCGTGACCGATGGCGCGGGCAATGTGTCGATGACCGACCTGCCACCGCAGGAAGAAGCGACGCGCGTCGCGGCGATGGTCAAGAAAGCCAACCTGCGCGCAGTCGTTATCAACACCGAACACGAGGCGTTCGACCGCGGACTCGCGCAGGGACTCGCGGACACGCTGGGGGGCGCGTGCTACACCCTCAAGCAGTTGAAGGCAGAAGAGTTGTATCAAAAAGTGCGCGAGGAGATGCGCGGGATTGCGAAGGGTGGAGCCGTCGACAAGTGAAGAACGCGATGACGATCGACCTGGAAGATTGGTTTTGCGCGTACAATCTACGAATCAAGATGCGGGATTGGGACAAGCAAGAACTGCGCGTCGTCGCGAACACGCGGCGGATTCTGGATTTGCTCGAAAAGCACAACACGCGCGCAACCTTCTTCGTTCTCGGCTGGATCGCCGAGCGCGTGCCGGATTTGGTGCGCGAGATCGAGCAGCGCGGGCACGAGATCGCGACCCACGGCTATTCGCACACGGTGTTAACCGAGATGACGCCGGAGGCATTTGACGCCGACCTGACGCGCGCCCTTGATGTAACGCGCGCGTGTGTGCAACAAGACATCATCGGCTTTCGCGCGCCCTCGTTCACGATCACCCACAAGACACTGTGGGCAATCGACATTCTCGCGCGGCACGGTATCCGCTACGACTCGTCCGTTTTTCCGATTGGATTCCATCCCGATTACGGCATCGCGGACGCGGCGCTAGCGATCCATCCACTCGGCGCGCTAACCGAGGTGCCGATGAGCGTCGCCGAAGTATTCGGCAGAAAGATTCCGTGCAGCGGTGGCGGATACTTCCGAGTCATTCCGTACCCAGTCACGCGATTTCTGATGCGACGATGCAATCAGCAAGGCCGCCCCGTGATTTTCTACGTGCATCCATGGGAGACCGATCCGGGGCAGCCGCGCGTCAAACTCTCGCTGTCGAAAAGCTTCCGGCATTACTTTAATCTCGACCAGACAATGCATCGGCTCGATCAACTGCTGACCGATTTCGAATTCACGCCGATCAAACAGGTGCTGGGATTATGAATCAGGATCTGCTAAAGCAAAAAGATTACTGGGACCACCAAGTCAACGATTTCGATTCCATCTACGCGCGCAGCAAAAGCCGGTTCGACAACTGGATCGACGCGACGTTCCGCTGGGATATGTACGTGCGGTTTGATTACACGATGGAAAACGCGGAGCCGATTCACGGCAGGACAATTCTCGACGTGGGCTGCGGCACCGGGCGCTACGCGCTGGAATTCGCGCGGCGCGGCGCGCGACGCGTCGTCGGGATCGATATTGCAGAAAAGATGCTGGCGGTGTGCGAGCAGCGCGCGCGCGAAGAGCATCTGGATGATCGCTGCGTGTTTGTCCACACTGATCTGACCAAGTATCAGCCGGATGAAAAGTTTGACGTGTGCATCGGCATCGGCTTGTTTGATTACATCCGCGAGCCGTTGCCAGTACTAATCAAAATGCGCGAGGTCGTGACCGACCGCGCGATCGTAAGTCTGCCGCGCTTTTGGACGTGGCGCGCACCGGTGCGCCGCGCGCGCCTAGCACTGCGCGGCTGCGACGTTTACTTTTATACCAAAGAACACATCGACGCATTGCTCCGGCAGGCAGGATTTAAGAAATATACGCTCAAACAGGTTGGACAACTGTATTGCGTGACGGCGTTTGTCTAGTGGACACTAACAATCGGTGAAAACTAGCATATTGTTGTATCAGTTTCACGTGCAACATTTACATAAATCAAAGTTTTGTAAATCGTTTACCAATCTACTTGCCACGCTGACCTTCGCCCCGCTGTGGTTGCTATGTTCAAGTTGCGCGCCGGCACCACAATCAACCCCTGTGCCAACGCGCGCTGCCACATCAGCCGCAACGCTAACCGTGACCACGACAGCAACCGCCGCGCCAGCAATCGCGGACACAAGTCCGTATCACTTGAGCGACACGCAACTTGTACAACTTGGTGATTCTACGCAACCATTCGTCGCGAGCCGCAGTGTCGTCTTGGAGCGATTTGCAAATGGCGTGATGCTGGTCTTCGCAAAATCGGACAAGGGATTCGACAATTCCGGCGGTGAGTTCATCTTCGCGCTGACCAAGGACGGTCGCGCCTGGCGCATCGCGGATACATTTGTCGAAACTTCAAAGAATCCTGACAGTTGGTACACCTGCGACCGCAAACCAGGGCTACGCCCAGAGAGATCCGGTGTTCCGTGGCGCGGCTTTGGAAAAGCGTGGTGCGATCACCCCGAAGTGCGCGCCGCGCTCGGCAGCGCGCGCAGCTATGAAGAATCCGACATCGATGCGTCGTTTCAGGCGTACGAAAGAGGTCGCGCCTTCCAACTCTCCGACTGGCGAGGCATCCCTGGCTGGAATAGCGCGAAAGTGTACGTTGTGCTCTTGGACTCGTCTGATCCCAACTTTGCGCCCGGACGATGGGAATAACCGCCGAAGTGAAACCCGAAACCCACACCCACACCTTGTCCCCGGAAATCTGCGATTACGAAAACTCGCCCTGGCGCACCGAGTTCTGGCACGGTCGCGACTACGAAGATCGCGCGGAACGCATTGCCATCGGGCATATGCTGCCGCCGCACGGCGCGCGCCTGTGCGAGATTGGCGCAGGGTTCGGGCGGCTGGCAGGTTTCTACTTGGGCTACGAACGCGTCATTCTGGTTGATTACGCGCGCTCAATGCTCGCCGACGCGCGTGAACGTCTGATGAAAGATTCACGCTTCACCTTCGTCGTCGCCGACCTCTACAACCTGCCACTTGCCGATTCCACGCTCGATACCGGGGTCACCGTGCGCGTCCTGCATCACATCGCCGATATTCCGCGCGCGTTCGCGGAGATTGCACGCGTCGTGCGTCCGCAAGGCACGTACCTCACCGAGTTCGCGAACAAGCGGCACCTCAAGGCGCGGCTACGATACACCCTGACCCATCACGGAGCCAACCCGTCCGCGCTTGAGCCATACGAGTTCGTCAAGCTCAATTTCGATTTTCACCCGCGCTACATCGACGAAGAATTGCGGAAGAACGGATTTGTCATCCGCGACCGCCGCGCGGTCTCGACATTTCGCGCCGCGCTGCTAAAACGAATTGTGCCCGCGAATATCCTTGCTGCGCTCGACGGTCTTGTCCAATCCCCAAGCTCCAATCTCCAGTTGTCGCCAAGCATTTTTCTTCGCTCTCAATCTGTCAAGCCCGGCGCGCCCACACTCAATCCCGCGCTCTGGCGCTGCCCCGCGTGTGGCTCGACCGACATCACAGAATCGTCCGACGCGCTGATGTGCCGCGCGTGTTCGCGCGCGTATCCCATCATCGATGGCATCATTGATTTCAAATCCCAAATGTAGTATACTGTTCGCACGTCACTGCTCACCGTCCACTATTTCCTGATCACTGCTCCACCTGGAGGTTCGACCAATGAAGGTCTCGTGCTTGCAAGAAAATCTCGCCAAGGGACTATCGATCGTCAGCCGCGCGGTCGCGTCACGCTCGACGCTGCCGGTGCTGGGTAATGTCTTGATCGCGACCGATCAAGGTCGGTTGAAACTTGCCGCGACAAATCTCGAACTCGCCGTCACCTGCTGGATCGGCGCGAAAGTCGACGAGGACGGCGCGACCACCGTGCCCGCGCGCGTGCTCAGCGATTTCATCAACTCACTGCCGCCAGAACGTATCGATATGGAGTTGAACGTCAAGACACAGACGTTGCATTTAAAATGTGCGCGGTATGACGCCAACATCAAAGGGATCGATGCAACCGAGTTCCCGATCATCCCGTCGATTGGCGACGGTAAGAAAATTTCGCTCGAACCCGAAACGCTGCGCGAAATGATCGAGCAGGTGACGTTCGCGGCGGCAACCGATGAATCGCGACCGGTGCTCACCGGCGTCGTCACAAAATTCGAGAAAGACAAAGTGACCTTCGCGGCGGCGGATGGCTTTCGACTTTCGGTTCGCCACGCGACGCTGAGCACGCCGATCGATCAGCCGATCAGCGCGATCGTGCCGGCAAAGGCGCTGCAAGAAGTTGGTCGCGTCAGCGGCGATCAAGAGGACCCGATCGAGATGGCAGTGACGGAGAACAAATCGCAAGTGCTGTTCAAGTTGACGAACATCGAGATCGTCTCGCAACTCATCGACGGCGTATTTCCGGATTTCACGCGCATCATTCCGGAATCGCACGCGACGCGCACGGTCGTCAACACGAGCGAACTACAGAACGCGGTAAAAGCATCGTCGGTTTTTGCGCGCGAGGCGATGAACACCGTGCGGGTGCAGATCGCGCCGAGCGGCGAAATGGGCGCGGGTAAAATGACGATGACTGCCGCCAGCGCGGAATCCGGCGATAATGTCGGTGACATCGACGCGACGGTGGACGGCGAGCCAGTTGAGATCGCATTCAACGCACGCTATCTTGCCGATGTGCTGAACGTGCTGCACGCGCCCCAAGTCGCGATTGAAACGTCCGGCTCGTCGAGTCCCGGCGTCATCAAAGCCGTGAACCGCGATGATTTCACGCACGTGATCATGCCGATGCATCTCGGAAAATAGAAAAACGTGGGTAGAAAGCAGAAGGCAGAGGACAGGAAGAAATCCCGTTCTCTGCCTTCTGCTTTGTGCGTTGTGCTTTCTGCTTACTTTCCTTTTCCATCCAGCACTCGCAATATTTCCTCGCCATACGTCTTCGCTTTCCACGATCCCATGTTGCTGACCGTGATTAGCGCATCCAGCGTCCGCGGATTCTTACGCGCCGCGGCAAACAATACATCGTTCGATACAATCACGTCCGGCTCAACGCCGCGCGCGACAGCCCGCTGCTTGCGCCATTCCTTCAAATGCCCCAGCCGCGTCCGTGCATCGTTGTCCAGCGGCGGCTGACCGCGCGACTGCGGGTGCGGTGTCGCGGTCTGCGGCGCGGCGCGCCCGCGCGCCACCGCGTCGAGGATCGCGGGACCGTACCGCTTCGCTGCGTATACAGAAACGCCGCGGACGCGCGCCAGGTCGCGCGGCGCGCTGGGATGCGCCAAAGCCAGTTGCAGCATCGTCGCATCCGACAAGACCTTGAACGGCGGATGATCTTCCTTGCGCGCCTGAGTGTCGCGGAAGCGGAATAGCTCGCGCAAAATACCCAGCCCGCCCTTATCCAGATCGCGCGCGCCGGCAATACTCCAGTACGCGTCAGGGTCGAATCGCCGCGCGGCGGCTTGGACGCGCGTCAACCGCTCGAATTCCTCGCGCGCTTCGTCCATCCGATCCAGCCGGTTCAGTTCTTCGATCTGGACATCACGCAGCGCGAGCAAATAGTGAGTGTCCTCGCGCGCGTAGGCGATCTGCTCCGCCGTCAGCGGACGATGTCCCCAATCGGCGCGCTGCATCTTTTTATTGAGCGTCACGCCGAAACGTTCTTGCAAAATATTTCCCAGCCCGACATTCTTCCAGCCCAAAATCCGCGCCGCGATCATCGTGTCGAAAATGTTATTGAACTCGAAATGATAATCGCGTTTCAAACAGAGAATGTCGTACTCTGCGGCGTGGAAGACCTTTTCGATCCGCGCGTCGCCAAAGACCGGCGCAAGCGCCGCGACTCCATCCAAACCTGCCAGCGCGAGCGGGTCCACCACATAGTCCGCCACGCGCGTCGAGACCTGCACCAGGCAGACTTTTTCGAAATAAGAAAAAAGACTGTCTGATTCAGTATCGATGGCAATCAGCGTTTCGCCCAGTAACCGTTGCCGCATCGCGTCGAGCGCGGCAGGTGTCGCAACCCACACCGGCGCGTTTTCCAAGTCTGGCATTTTGATTTTACGAATGTCTACATAGTTTGGCATCTCTGATTTATCCCACATTTCCCTCATGCGCCGCCCGCCGCACCGTCGCCCATTGCCACAAGCCCAGCAGCGCCGCAAGCACGACGAACCCAGCGTCCACCACCTGGTCGATCCGCAGCGCACCCACGTACACTGTGTCGTCGCCGCGCTGAAAGCCTAGCGCAAGATTCGCCGCCGACGCCGCCAGGAGATACGCGATAAACAACGTTCCGGCGCGCGGCGACTGAAACGCGACAATGACCAACCCGATGAACAGCAGCACAAACAACGCAATCTCGAAATATTGCAGCGGAAAACGCGGCTGCACCAAGCCGTAGAGATCGGGCAGGTCCACCGCGATCTGGCTGTCGCTGACGACGCCATAGTTCGCGCCCTGCGCCAGCGCGCCCACCCAGCCAATCGCCTGCCCCAGCGCCAACCCGATTGCTGCCGCGTCCGCGAAATACCAGAACGAAATTCGGCGCGCCGCCGCGTAGATCACGAGGGCAACCAGCGCGAGGATAAGCGCGCCGCGCATCGCCAAGCCGCCCAAGCCGGGCTGCGCAATCTCGTCGAGCCGCGCGGTGTAATAGTCCCAATGCGCGGCGACGTGGTACGCGCGCGCGCCGATCCACCCGACCGCAAAGACGATCACCGCCGCGTCGAGAAAGACCGGCAGCGCGGAGGCGCGACGCGACCGCGTCCGTAGAAAAAGATACGCGGCGAGCAGCCCTGCCGGCGCGCCGAGCATGATCATCGCGGTATAAACCGGGATTTCGAACCAATTCAAATCAATCGTCGGATGCATGGGCGTTACGCGCGCAACCCTTCGATCAGCCGGACGTACCGGTCTGCCAGCGTCCCCGCGGCTTCGTCAGTCGCGCCTTCAGTGTAGATGTAAAAGACCGGCTCGTCCGCCGCCGGCACGATCAACGCCAACTCGCGTTCGCCCGACCGGATCCGAATGCCGTCCACCTGCTCGACGATGCTGTCTTTGTACTGCTCATTGAGCAACCGCATCACTGTCCCTTTTTGATCCCACGCGCAGGGCACCTGCCGTTGGGCGACGTGATACGCCGGCAGCGCTGCCGCCACATCCACCAACGTCGTCTGCTGAAGCGCGAGAAACTCGAGCATCTTTGCGACCGGAAACATCGCATCAATCAGGCGATGGAACGACGGCACAATGAACTCTCCCGCGCCGCTCAGCGCGAGCATCGTGTCGTCGCCGGCGACCGCCGCCATCAGTGCTTGTGGATCGATCTTGGTGCGGCGCACCTGCGCGCCGTACCGCGCCGCGATCTCGTCGAACAATTGCGGCTGATTCGCCATCACCGCAATCGTGCGCGTCGCGCCGTCGGTCTGCGCGCGCAGCGCGAGTTCGAGGAACGCCGCCGCGGCGGTCGTGCCACTCAATTTCTGTCCTTTGCCATCCACCCACCACACGCGTTCGCCGCTCACGTCCAACCGCACGCCGAGATCGGCTTTCACCGCCGCGGTGATCGCGGCGAGCTGATCGATGCCGCGCTGGAACAGATCGCTTGGCACCGCCATTTTCGTTTCATCCATCCGCTCGTTCAACGCGACCACCGTGCAGCCCAGCTCGCCCAGAATCGTCGGCAGCACCAACGAAGTGGGTGCGCTCGCATAATCTACGACGAGACTAAAGTGCGCGGCGCGAATCGCCTTGACGTTAAGCGCGTTCAGAAATCCTTCAATGTAGCGGCGCTCCGGCAAGCCGGCGACTTCTTCGATTTGACCCAGGTCGTCGAACGAAACGCGCCGGAAATCCTCGCGGAAAAAAATATTCTCGATGCTCCGTTCGCTTGCCTTGCTCAAATTCTGCCCGGCTTTATCGAACAAGCGAATATCAACCACGCGCTGGTCGTACGGCGAGAGGCGTACGTGCACACCGCCCGTCGCTCCGCTGACCGCGGTGTAATATCGCGCGACCGGCACCGGCACTGATTCCAGGTCTTGCACCGAGACGCCCGCCGACGGCAAGCCACTTACCATCGCGCGTTTGATCATTCGCGGCGCGCGGTGCGGATCGCGGTTGATGGTCACGACCGATCCCTTTGGCAGCGTCGCGCCGAATGCCGTCGAGAGCCGCGCCGCGAATTCCGGCGTCAGATCGACGTTGACCAAACCGGTCACGCCGTACCGCCCGAACAAACTGCGCCGCGCCTGCGCGCCCCAGATGAGACTGGACTTGACCGTCGCGCCGGCTTCCACCTCCTTGTTGGGCCACAGTTTGACGTTGGGATGGATCACCGCGCCTTCGCCAACGGTACATTCGTCGCCGATGACCGCGCCTTCGAAGACGACTGATTTGCTCTTCAGACTGCACCGCCGCCCGATGATCGCGCCGCGCAGGTCCGCGCCTTCGCCGATGTACGAATTTCGCCAGACGATGCTGCGGTCGATGTGTACGCGGTTATCGACGATGGTGAACGGTCGGATCGCCGTCGGTCCGTGAATGACGACGCCGCCCTTGATGCGCACACCGGTCCCCAAATAGATAGGACCGAACAGCTGCGCGTCCGGCGCGATGTCCACGTCATCTTCCACATAGATACCGCCGCCAATGTGCTGTCCCGTTTCACCCAAATTCACTTTCCCCGAAAGCAAATCGCCGGTCGCACGCATATACTCGGCGATATTACCCACGTCGCACCAATAGCCGTTCGCAACGAAACCGAACAGCGGCGCGCCGCGTTTCATCAACAGCGGAAATAAATCTTTGCTAAAATCGAACGGCGTGCCCGGCTCGATGTCGTCGAGCACTTCCGGCGAGATCACGTAAATACCGGTGTTGACCGTATCGGAAATGACTTCGCCCCAGGATGGCTTTTCCAAAAATCGTTCGATGCGCCCCGCGTCGTCAACGATGATGACGCCGTACTCCAGCGGCGTCGGCACGCGATAGAGCGTGATTGTCACCGCCGCGCCGACGCGCTTGTGAAAATCGACAATCTCGGTGAGGTTGAAATCGGTCAGCGCATCGCCGCTGATGATGAGGAACGGCTCGTCGCGCGTGAGGTACTTGTCGGCAAATTTGACCGAGCCGGCAGTGCCAAGCGGTCGCGGCTCGACCGAATAGTTCATCGTCACGCCGGCGTTCGAGCCATCGCCAAAGAATTTTTCGATGTCGTCGGCGCGATATTGCAGTGTTGCCACCACGTCGGTGATGTTGTGGCGTTTGAGCAATTCGATGATGTGTCCCATGACCGGACGATTCGCGATGGGCACCATCGGCTTGGGACGATTAATGGTCAAGGGTCGCAAACGCGAGCCCTCGCCGCCCGCCATGACAACGGCTTGCATTCAACACCTCTTGTTTCAGCTGGTTGCATGTTGTGTGAGGTGTTTCAAATTGCTCAACACCATGAAACCATTTGAAACACTGTGAAACGATATTGAACTATTCGTCTTTTCCCGCTTCCACCGCCGCGGTCGCAATCGCCCAGGCGATGAGTCCCCAGCTGCCGCCAGCCAGCACGACCACCAACAAGACCGAACGCAGGTTGATCGGCGTCGCGTCCGCGTTGCGCGCCATTCCAAAAATCGAAAGTCCGATCGCGATGAGCGCGGCGATCACGCCGATGAGCACCGGCCCGTGCAGCACGCCGCGGACACGCGACCAGAGCGAAGCCGGCGGCGCCGCTGGTTTGTTCGTCTCTTCTGTCATCGTTCATTCCTTTCGTGCGAAAGAATTCCCGAGTCGCTGGCGGAATTATACATCACGCGCGTAAAAGACGCAAGAAGATTACCCAATTTTGGAGAAACCTGATATAATCAGCCGCGATTCCAAAGCGAGGACCGCTTAATGAAAATCGCAATAACCGGCGGGCGCGGACAACTGGGGCGCACGTTGGAAACCACGCTCCACACTCGACACCAAATCATTGGTCTCGATTTACCGGAAACCGACGTCACCCAACGCGACGCGATCGACGCCCTCGCCCACCTCGCGCCCGATTTGGTGATTCACGCCGCCGCGATGACCGATGTGGATGGCTGCGCGCGCAATCCGGACGCCGCGTTCCGCGCGAACGCGCTCGGCACACAGAACGTCGCGCTCGCGTGTCAGCGCGCCGGCGCGCCGATGCTGTACATCAGTACGAACGAAGTGTTCGACGGGACCAAGAACGCGCCATACCGCGAACTCGACGAGCCGCGCGCGATCAATCCGTACGGCGCGTCGAAACTGGCAGGCGAGCGCTACGTCCAGATGCTGTTGGATCGATTCTACATTGTGCGCATCGCCTGGCTCTACTCGCCCGGCAACGCAAACACCTTCCCAAGCAAGATTCTCGCCGCCGCGAAACAGAACGACGGTCTCACCGTCGTCGACGACGAGATCGGCAATCCCACCTACGCGCCCGACCTGGCGCGCGCGATCGCGGAACTGATCGAAACGAATCACTTTGGTATTTACCATCTCGTCGGCGAGGGCATCGCGTCACGGTACGATTGGGCGGCGCGCATTCTGCAACTTGCTGGACGGGGGCATATTCCCATCACGCGCAGCAAGCTGGCGGACTATCCACGCGCGTCGACGCCGCCGCGCTACGGCGCGCTCGCGAACTTTGCCGCCGCGACGACGCTGGGTATCAAGTTGCGTCCGTGGCAAGACGCGCTGGAAGAGTACTTTACGTCACACCGTTGAACCGCAAAGAACGCAGAGACCGCACGGATTTTTCTATTTTTCTTGGCGTCCTTTGCGGTTAAATGTTCTCTAAAATGATGACTGTAATAATACCGAACTGGAACGGCTTGCGCCTTCTCCCCACCTGCCTCAACGCTTTGCGTCAGCAAACCTACCGCGATTTTGAAACGATCGTCGTGGACAATGGCTCGACCGATGGCTCGCGCGAGCTCATCGCGCGCGAGTACGCCGAAGCGCGCGTCGTCGCGCTCGATTCGAACCGCGGCTTTGCGCCGGCAGTCAACGCGGGCATCCGCGCCGCGCGCGGCGATGTCGTCGTCTTGCTGAACAATGACACGGAAGCCGATCCGCATTGGCTGGAAGAGATCGCGCGTGCGCTGAACGAGAACCCGCGCGCCGGGATGGTCGCGTGCAAACTGCGCCTGTTCGACCAGCGCGATCACCTCCACAGCGCGGGCGATTTCTACCGCGTCGATGGCATCCCCGGCAACCGCGGCGTATGGGAAGAAGATCGCGGGCAGTACGACGATGCGCGCGGCGTCTTCGGCGCATGCGGCGGCGCAGCGGCGTACCGCAAAGCCATGCTCGACGAGATTGGCGGGTTCGACGAGGCGCTGGGCAGTTACTGCGAGGATGTGGATTTGAACTGGCGCGCGCGACTCGCCGGCTACGCGGTCGCCTACGCGCCGCGCGCGATGGTCTACCACATGGTCAGCGCGACCGGCGGCGGCGCGATCGCGAGTTTTTTCGTCGGACGCAATTTTATTTGGCTGCTGGCAAAGAATTATCCGGCGGCGCTCTGGAGAAAGCACTGGCAGAAAATTCTCGGGGCGCAGTTGCGGATCACCCAAGACGCCTTGGTGAATTTTCGCGGCGCAGCGGCGCGCGCGCGTCTGCGCGGACAAATCGCCGGCGTCCTCGGCTTGCAGCGCTGGTTGAAACGGCGCGGACAAGTGATCCGCCGCGTAAGTGACGCCGAGATCGAAGCGGTATTGGCGCCGTGAAATTATCCATCCTCGAAAACGAAACCGACAACGACAAATCCAAGCGCGCGTTTGCGTCGCGCATCATCTCCGCGTACCCCGGCTTGATCCAACTCTACGCGTTCGTCCGCTTTAAGATCATCCACATTCGCTTCCTCGAAGAGATCGAACAGTACCTGCCCAATCGCGGCGAGATTCTCGACCTGGGCTGCGGCTTTGGACTCTTTGCGATGTACATCGCGCTGTGCAAGCCGGAGGCGCAGATCATCGGTCTCGATCACGACGCGCGACGATTGCAGATGGCGCGCGACGCCGCAGCGAAACTGGGCATTCGCAACGTTTCTTTCCGCCAAGAGGATTTGCGTGCCTGGCGACCCGATCAAGTCATCGCCGGCGCGTACGCGCTCGACGTGTTCCACCACATTCCGCCAGCCAGCGGCGACCGGCTCCTCTGCGACTTGTTCGCGCACATCGAGCCGGGCGGTCGTTTTCTGCTCAAGGATATCGACACGCTGCCGCGCGGGATGCTCTGGTTCACCTACCTGCTCGACGCGCTGATGTCGCCGCGCGATGATTTTCATTATCGCTCCGCCGGCGCGTGGCAGCGGCAACTCAGCGCGAGCGGCTTTGCGCCCATTCACTTACACTATCTCTGGGACATTCTGCCGTACCCGCATATTCTGCTCATTTGCGATAAACCGGCGCGCGAGGGAATAGCGGATGACCGGTAATTCGCGCGTGTGGAAGGTCGCCTTGCTCGCGCTCGTTCTATTCGCGTTCGCGCTGCGGATGGCGCAGATCGGGCAACTGCGAATGTGGGGCGACGAAGGGTTCAGCGTCTACTCTGCCAACCGCGACCTCGTTTCCATTTCGTTCGCCAGCCAAGCCGTCGATCCGCATCCGCCGCTGTACTATTATCTCCTTCACTTTTATCTGCCGCTCGCCGGCTTTTCCGAACTATCGATCCGTTTCTTCTCTGTGTTCTTCGGCGTCGCGACGGTCGCGTTGATCTTTGCCATCGGCAAAACGATGTTCGACGCGCGCGTCGGCATCGTCGCCGCCGCGCTCGCCGCGATCGCGCCCTTCGGCGTGCAGTACTCGCAAGAAGTGCGAATGTACGCGCAGGTGATGTTCCTCGGCGCGCTCGCGCTGTGGTTCTTTTGGCGAATTGCAAATCGCGAATTAGGAAAAACGAAACCCGGACGCGCCGCTGCATCGGACTCGGCTCTTCACCATTCGCCACTCGCCACTCGCAATTCGCTTTGGCGCGGTTTTTTCGCCGCGATGCTCGTCACGCAGTACTCGCTGTACCAGTCCGCTTTCCTCTTCGTCGCGGAAGGAATCTTTCTACTGCCGTTCCTCAAGCGCCGTTTTGGATTCATCGCACGCTGGCTCGCCGTCTCGCTCACGATTGTCGTGCTGTTTCTGCCGTGGCTATTCACTCACTCCGGCAGCGCGTTCACCGACGTGAAGAATGTAGCGGGCGATACCGTGCCGATGAGCTTGCTGACGTTTCTCTGGCGCGGCTTTGCCGCCATCTCGGTCGGTCCCACAATTCCGCTGAACAACGCACTGATGCTCGCCGCGCTGATCGCGGCAGTGATTGCGATCGGGCTAATCGCCGCGCTCGTCACGCGCGCGGCAAAGTTGAACGATTGGCTGCTCGTCGTGTTCGTCATCGTCCCGATGGCATCGCTGTATCCCATCTACTTTTTCGCGCCACTCTACCGCGGACGTTTGTTCGCCGTCTCGTTCGTGCCGTTGATGCTGCTGCTGGCGCGCAGCGCGACGTTGATCGCTTCACGCGCGCGGGTGCTGGCGATTCCGATCGGGCTGCTGCTCGTCGGCGCGTCGGCGTACTCGCTGGACAGTTATTATTTCCATTACGACCGCTACAGCGCGACAGTGGAAGATTACATCCCGGCAATTCACGCGATTGAACAGCGCGCACAGCCCGGCGACGAAGTGCTGTTTCTCGCGTATTGGCAGCAAGGGTATTTTCTCAGCCACTATCACGGCGCGCCGCTGATCTACGGCTCGCTCGACAGCCGCAGCGATCTTCAAGCGGCGGTGAGTCAGCCGCGTAATGTCTGGGCGATCGTGCAGGCGCTGCCGCATCACGCCGCGGAAGATTGGCTGGCGCAACACGCGTTTCCACTCGGCGAGGAAGATTTCGGACAGATGCGCGTGCTCTCGTATCGCGCCGGCACGCCGCCGCGCGGCGAAACGTTCGCCGCGCCGGTGATGTTCGACAACGGGATGCGGCTGCTGGGCGATCACATCAACGACGCGCCGGTCGAGTCCGGCCGCGGCATCGTCACCGTCCAACTCGATTGGCAAGCCGCACAAAAAATCGCGGACGATTATATCGTCAGCGTTCGCCTCACAGATCCGCGCGGCGAGGTCGTCTGGGCGCAGGCAGACAGCCAGCCATCGAGCGGCACACAGCCAACGTCGTCGTGGCAGCCCGGTCAAACCATCACAGACCGCCACGTCTTACTGACGCCCGCCGGCACGCCGCCAGGGACGTACGCGATCCAGGTCGCGGTATTCAAATCGCCGGGCGGCAGCGCAGTGAGTATCGTCGCGCCGGAAAATCGGCGCGGCGCAACGATCACGCTCGGCGACATCTCCGTCATCCTGCCCACGGCTGCGGTTGCCGCGCCGTTGATTCCCAACGCGTTCGACGCGCAATGGAACGAGATCGCGCTTGTCGGTTTTGCCGCGAACGCGGATACTGTCGCGCCGGGCGGTACGCTGCCGCTAGCGCTCTACTGGCAGGCGCGGCAGAAACCGGCGCACGATTATCGCGTTCACGTGCTGCTGATCGATTCCGCCGGCGCATGGCGCGCGTCGAACATCCATCGCCTGGCAAACGACGCGTTCCCAACGCGCGCGTGGACGCCGGGCGACGTCTGGCTCGACAAATTCCAATTGCGCGTCGATCCATGTGCTGCGCTCGGCGACGCGCGCGTCGTTGTTTTCCTGACGGACGAAGCGTCGGACGAAACGCTGCCGCTCCGAACAAACGCGCCGACGCGCGATCTGGAAATCAAAGGGTTTGTCTCATCGTCGAACATGCTGATCCATGCCGTGCAAGTCACGACGACGAAGATTGTTCCATAGCGTTTGTGTTTTTCATTTTTTCTGATAGAATAAGCCCGCATCTTCTTTTTGGAGTAGCGCGCCATTAGCGAACGTCCATTTCTCTCCGTGGTCATCCCCGCCTACAACGAGGAGCGCCGCCTGCCGCAGACGCTGCAAAGCGTCGCCGAGTTTCTCACGCGCCAGTCCTATCTCAGCGAAGTGATTATCGTGGACGATGGCAGCGTCGACCACACCACCCAAGTCGTCGAGTCGTTCCGCGCCCAGCACCCGATGATCACGCTCATTCGCAACGATCATCGCGGCAAGGGCTACGCGGTGCGTACCGGTATGCTCGCGGCGAGTGGGCACATCGTCTTATTCTCCGATGCGGACTTGTCGACGCCAATCGAAGAAGTCGCCAAGTTACTGCCCTGGTTCGAGCGCGGTTACGGCATCGTCATCGGCTCGCGCGAAGGCAGTGGCGCCAGACGTATCAAAGAACCGTTTTATCGACACCTGATGGGGCGCGTATTCAATCTGGTCGTACGCCTGCTGACGGTGCACGGCATCGAGGATACGCAATGCGGCTTCAAGGCGTTCCGCGACGATGTAGCACACGAGGTTTTCGCGCGCACGCATTTGTACCGCGACGGCTCCCAGCGCGTCGCCGGCGCGATGGTCACCGCCTACGACGTCGAAGTGTTATTTCTCGGACAACGGCTGGGATACAAGATCAAAGAAGTGCCGGTCGAGTGGCGCTACGGAACAGAATCGAAAGTCAATCCGCTGCGGGATTCCTGGCGCAACTTTCGGGACGTGGTGATGGTGCGGTGGAATGACTGGCGGGGAAGGTACGCGGTCAAGTAGGGAACAGTTGCCGTTTCGTCAGACCCTGTTGCGGCAGTGTTTTCTATCCATAGCAAACTGTATGCCTTCTAAAATTCGTTTCCTCTTTTCTGCCCGGCTCGCGTTTCTCGTTCTTCTCTCCTTTTTCCTCTTCGTTCCTGCGCGCGCCGCCGCGCCATTCTTCCAAACCTACGCGCAGCACGACGGACTCGCCGGCGATTACATTACCAGCGTCGCGTTCGCGCCGGAGGGCGCGGCATGGATCGGCACAGCGCGCGGCGCGACTCGCGTGCAGGGCAAATACTGGGTCACGTACACCGCGGCGAACGGACTAGGCGACTCCTGGGTCAGCAGCATCGCCATCGCGCCCGACGGCAAGACCTACGTTGCAACGAGCGGCAGCGGACTGACGCTCTTCGACGGCGCGACACGCAAAACGTTCGATACGTCCAACTCCGCGATCCCCAGCAATTTTCTCACCGCCGTCGCGGTCGATCACGAGAACCGCGTCTGGGTCGGCACATACGGCGCAGGTGTCGCGCGGTTGCGCGGCGAAACGTGGACCAAATTCTCACTCGCCGATAACTATATCAACGCGCTCGCGCTCGACGCGAGCGATCATCCCTGGATCGCGACGGACGATGGCGCGTTTTACTTCGACGGTTCGCAGTGGACGCGGTTCGCAAAATCCACGGGACTTGCGAGTAGCCGTGTGAACGCGCTCGCGGTTGCGCCAGATGGTACGGTTTGGTTTGCCACCGACAACGGCGTGACCGCGTACGACGGACAGCAGTATATCTCGTACGATAAAACCGATGGTCTGGCAAGCGACGACACGCGCGCGATTGCCGTCGACGCGCAGCAGCGTGTCTGGGTTGGTACCACGCGCGGTGTTTCGGCGCTGGACGGCGGCGCGTGGACGACGTACGCACGCGCGGATGGACTGGCTGACGACGAAGCGACGACGCTCGCGCTCGATGCGCGCGGCAATCCCTGGATCGGCACGACGCACGGTTTGAGCATCGCCGGCGCGACGCTCCAGCGCGTGACGACGCTGCCGGTGGTTTTGGTGCACGGCTGGCACACCGCGGATTCAGATCAGATCGACGACACCGAGTTTCGTTTCATCAAGCATTATCTGGAGCAAGACGGTTTTAGCGTTTTCTATGCGGCGGGCATCTCGCCGTACCGCACGCTCTTCCAAAACGCGGCGACGCTGCGTGACGACATCGCGGCGGTGAAAGCGCAGACCGGCGCGGCGCGCGTCGATATCATCGCGTTCTCGATGGGCGGGCTGAACACGCGCGCGTATTTGGAATCGACGCTCTACCAGAACGACGTGCGCCGCACGATCATCCTCGGCACGCCGGAAGCTGGCGTACGCTTGTGGTATCCACTCCTCACACGCGAGATCGAAGACCGTCCGAACGAACCGTCGGCAATCGAACTGACGCCAGAGTACGCCGCGCTGTTCAACCAAACGCACGCGCCCAATCCGACCGTCCCGTACGATCTGCTCGCCGGCGATGCGCGCAGCCAACCGGGTCTCGACCTCCTGAAAATCTTTCCGCCGAGCGACGGCTTGATCGATGCGTGGAGCGCGCTCGCGCTCAACGGTCCGCTCGTTCGCCACATCCTGAGCACCGATGTGCACGCGTGGGACCCCGCGCCCGTACCGTTCAACATCACGTCGTATCTCTACCCCGCTCAAACCTACCAGCACTTTATCCGCAACGCGCTGCGCGACCCGGACGTCCGCCCGATTGGACTCGCCGCGCCGATGCTTGCGCCGGTCGCGCCGCGCAACACGACGCCGCTGAACGTCGATACGCTGCGCGCCGGCGAATCAGTCACGCGCACAGTGACGATCGACGCGAACCGCGCGGCGCGCTTTTTCGCGCATTGGAATACCGGCGACATCACGCTCACCCTGCGCGCGCCCGATGGTACGTCGTACACGCCAACGCAGCCCCACGACGCAACGTACCTGAAAGCCGACATTGCCAGCTTTGCCGGCTACTCGATTCCGCGCGCACAGACAGGCGTTTGGTCGATTCGCGCGACGCGGGTCGATACGGCGACGCAACCGCTGACCATCACGACCTACGCCGATCTCGACGCAGACCTAAAACTGGACGCTTCGACCGACCGCGCGTGGTATCCGCTTGGCGCGCCGGTCGTCATCAGCGCGACGCTGTCGAACCATGCCAGCGGCGCGGACGTGCGCGCCCAAATCGAATGGCTGGGCGATGGAACGACGCCGCGCGGCGCGCCAATTCAAGTTGGATTACTGGAAGAGGGCGCGCCGGGCACGTACGCGAATACGCTTGCCAGCTTGACGCGCGGCGGCTATTACCTCGTGCGCGTCACCGCGCGTGACGCCAGTTTTGAGCGCGAACGCGAAACGATTTTTTCGATGTCGCCCCAGACAGCGGCGTTCGCCGGCACGGCGCACGCACGCGCGGAAGGGTCGGCTGGTAATTACACCGCGCTGACGATCGACGCGCCGGTGAACGCGACGCGCGCCGGCGCGTTTGCCTTGGCGGCGACGCTGCGCGGCGCAAGCGGACAACGCGTCACGTCGATTACCGCGCCGATCACGCTGACCGTTGGCGCGCAGACCGCGTCGATCTCAATTCCCGGGCGGGACATTCGCGCGGCGGAAATCGACGGACCGTACACCGTCGATTTGACCTTGATGGACGCATCGTGGGCAGCCGTGCAGGATGACGCCGCGCCGAACGCGCTGACCACCGCCGCGTATCGCGCGAATGATTTTCAGTAGGGGCATAGCATGCTACGCCCTTACGGGAGCACGCCATGAAAATAAAATCGAATCGCCGAGTACTGCTTGGACTAGGAATCATCGTCGTTCTCGCTGCTATCGTCGCGATCGCTCTCGCGGTCACGTCGCCCAAAGCGCCGCCGGCGAATGTCGCCGTCGTTCGCCGCGGCGACCTGAGCGCGTCGGTAAATGCGACCGGCAAAGCGACGCCGAAGAAAACGGCGCGGCTCTCGCTGCCAGTCTCTGGCATCGTCGCGAACATTGCCAAGCAGGTCGGCGACACGGTGAAACCGGGCGACGTGATCCTCTCGCTCCGCGCCGGCGATGCGGAACGCCAAGTCCAGCAAGCCGAGTTGAACTTGCAAGCGCGGCAACTCGACCTTGCGCGCGCCAAAGCCGCGCCGCCCGACACCAATATCGAAATCGCGCGCGCCAATCTAAACAAGGCGACAATCGCGGCAGCCGCCGCGCAAGCCCTCTACAGCGCCGACCCGAGCGCGCAGAACGATGCGGCGCGCCAAGCCGCGCAACAAGACCTTGACATCGCGCGCGCAAATTTCGATCAGGTCACGAGCGGTCCAACATCGGGAGAGCTCGACGCGCTGCAAAATGCCATTACGAGCGCACAGATCAGTCTGGCTTCCGCCAAGCAAACGCTCGCGCAAACGCAATTGACCGCGCCCTACACCTCGACCATCACCGAAATTGACGTGCATGCCGGCGAACTGATCGGCGGCTTTAATCAACTCGCCGCGGTCGCCGATCTTACTGCGCTCGAGATCGACGCCGACGTCGACGAGATCGATGTAGCGAATGTCCAAGTCGGACAACCGGTCCAAGTCCGTTTCGACGCGTTTCCCGGCGAAACGTTCACGGGAAAATTGACGCGCCTCTTTCCCGCCGCCTCGACGCAACGCGGCACCACAACGTACAGCGCGATCGTCGATTTCGACGCGCGGAATTTCAACGTTCGCCCGGGGATGGGCGCAAATCTGAAAATACTGACGATTCAGAAAACGGGCGTGCTGCTCGTTCCGAACCGCGCGCTGAAAAGTGTGGGCACGCGTAAAGCGGTGCACGTCCTCGCGCCGGGCGCGCCGCGCGACGTGATCGTCGAAACCGGCGTGACGGACGGCAACGAAACAGAGATCGTGAGCGGCTTGAACGAAGGCGACCAGGTGCAACTCCAGTAAATGCGAAACCGTCTCACTCCAGCGCGGCGCACGCGTTTCGCCGCGCGGCTTTTGCTCTGGTACGATCAAAACAAGCGCGATCTGCCCTGGCGGCGCGACGCGCACGATCCGTACCGCGTCTGGATTTCCGAAATACTGCTGCAGCAGACCCAGGTCGCCACGGTGATGCCGTACTATGCGCGTTTCCTCGCGCGCTTTCCAACGGTCCGCGCGCTCGCCGCCG
This sequence comes from Anaerolineae bacterium, assembly GCA_027457205.1. Taxonomy (GTDB): domain Bacteria; phylum Chloroflexota; class Anaerolineae; order UBA4142; family UBA4142; genus DAIDTM01. The sequence continues at coordinate 40,217 of DAIDTM010000108.1, forward strand.
CGTCGCTGGACGATGTGCTTAAAACGTGGGAAGGCGCAGGATATTACGCGCGGGCGCGCCATCTGCACCGCGCCGCGCAAGAAATTGTCGCGCGGTTCGACGGCAAGGTTCCGCCAACGGTCGATGAGCTGCTTACGCTGCCGGGCATCGGACGCTACACCGCCGGCGCGATCGCCAGCATCGCGTTCAACCGTGACGCGCCGGTTCTGGATGGGAACGTGACGCGCGTTCTGTGCCGCTACTTGAACATCGCCGACGATCCGAAAAGCGCGGGGACACAAAAAGAATTGTGGGCACTGGCAGAGGAACTGCTGCCGCGCGGACGAGCGGGAAAATTCAACCAAGCGCTGATGGATCTCGGCGCGACGGTGTGCACGCCGCGTCGTCCGCTGTGCAGCGCGTGCCCGCTCAACCGCAGCTGCGCGGCGCGGCGACTGGGGATTCAAGCGCAATTGCCGGCGAAACACCAGAAGAAAACGCTGCCGCACCACCAAGTTGCGGTAGGGTTAATTTGGAAACGCGGCAGGATTCTGATCGCCAAGCGCTTCGCGAAGGATTTACTGGGCGGATTATGGGAGTTTCCGGGCGGGCATCAGGAAAAGCGCGAATCGCTCAAGCAATGCGTCCGGCGCGAAGTGCGCGAGGAATTGGAAACCGAGGTGCACGTCGAAGATGAGTTTGCGGTGGTCGAGCACGCGTACTCGCATTTTCGCATCACGCTGCACGCGTTCAACTGTCAATGGGTGCGCGGGCGTCCACGCGCCATCGGCTGCGCGGAATACAAGTGGGTGTCGCCGCGCGAGTTATCGCGCTATGCGTTTCCATCAGCGAATCGAAAGATCATTGCGAAAGTGATGGGTGAAAGGTGACGTGTGCCGAAAAACCCATCTTGTCATTTGTCACTCGTCACTTTGCCGGCGGATCGAACGTCTTGATGTCGTACGTTCCCGTTCCGCTCCAGAACATCCAGCCGTAACTCCCCGCGTCAATCGCCGCCTGCCTCTGCAGTCGATATTGCGCCACTCCAAAGTCGCCTCGACCCGGATATGCTTGCAACCACAACCGCACTTTGGTCGATGTCTTTTCCACGGCGTGCTTGTAACTGTTGTAGACGATTTCGTACGGACAGCGCACCGCCTCTGAACAATCGTGGATGCCCAAGCCGTTAGCAATTAAATCGCTCGCGTCAGCCCAGGTGTCCGGATACACCATCGGCGAAATGTAATCAAGGTACGCTCCGAGGTCGTGCAGCCGCTGTCCGGTGCCTTGATCGTCCGTGGTGGCGGTCGTCAAGCCGAAAACGTCCGCCGAGAGGAATACGCCGGTCGGTCGCAACTCTTTCTGTGCGCGCGCCAGAAAGCCGGCAATCGCCGCCACGCGTGTGTCTTCGGTGTTAGGGGTCGCGAAATAAGGACCAACGACGTTACCGGGAAAGCGCACGTAATCGAACTGGACTTCGTAGAAGCCCATGCCGGCAATTTCCTTTGCCAGCGCGATATTGTAATTCCACGCATCGGCGTTGTACGGGTTCGTCCACGACGCGCCGCCGGCATCGACAAAGACATTACCGGCGTCATTCCGGATCGCGAGCTCGGGTCGCGCGTTGGCAAGCAGCGAGTCTTGAAAAACGGCGAGCCGCGCGATGCAGTAGATGTTTTGCGCGCGGCAGCGTGAGACCACCTCGTGCAAGTCGATGCCGCGCGAGGTTGGCGCGCTGATGTCTTTCGCCAGCGGCACTTGCGAATCCCAGCCGATCTGTCCTTTCTCCGATTTCACGTCGATCACGATCGCATTCAATTCAGTCTTGCCGACCATATACATCAATTCACGCACGCGATCCGCCGGAATGCCGAACGGAATGTGAATGCCCTTGACGAGAAACGGCGCGAGTTTTACATCGCGCCGGGTTGCGCGGCTCACATCGATTTGTGTTTTGCGATAGCCGGGCGCTTTGAAGACGAGCGTTGTTTTCGCCGGCACATGGTCCAGGTGATACGCGCCTTGAGCATTCGTCGAGACAATGACGGTGCCCGAGTAGACCAGCGTGCCGCTGATGGGCTGACCGGTCGCGGCATCGGTCACGACGCCGTCGAGTATATTGGGGCGCAGCGCGATCTGCGCCTCGCCGCCGACGAACGGCGCGCTGCCGTTTTCGTATCCTTGCGCCGATGCGCGGATCACGCCGGGATTGACGCGCTGCAACACCACTCGCCCCATCGCATCGGTGAATGTGATCGTATCGCTGGTTTGAATCCGCGCGTTGGAAATCGGCTGATTCGTGTACTGGTCGATCGCGGTAACCGTAACCGTATTCGGCGTGAGGTTGACTGCAAAATCGCTCGACCCATCAAATATGATGGCGAACGGCTGATAGCCGGGCGCTTGAGCCGAGATCGACGTGCCTTCTTTCACGCCGCGCGTTTCAAAAATACCCTGCGCGTTCGCCGCGATGCTTTTGTCGCCGATCAAAATTTGCGCGTGAGGGAGCGGCGCGTTTGTTTCCGCGTCGCGCACAACGCCGGTCACGCGGTTCGGCGTGAGCGACAGATCGAGCGTGAACGAATGCGCGAAGAGACCATCGCCGTCGACGGTGGTTTGCTGCGGCAAGTAACCGTCGGCGGAAACGTCGAGGGTTGACCTGCCGCGCGAAACGGCAATCGAATAATCTCCTTGCGCGTCGGTCGTCGCGCGAGCTGCGCCAATCTTGACGATTGCGCCCGCAATCGGCGTGTTGGTCGCCGCATCCCGCACGGCACCGTTGAGTTGTTTCGTTTCTCTGATCTGAAAAATCAGGACTGCCGCGAGGAGCACAAGCGCGAGGACGACCACGCCGAGGATTCGTTTGAACATCGCCGTCATTATAGCATATTTCTCTCCACAATCAATGCACACAAATCCGGCGTGACATCCACAACCCTTGTGTGATATAATATCACCAGACACTACATCTGGTAGTTGATCGAGCACGCGTCCTAACGCTCAATCGCCATTCACCGGTTGTCCACAAATTATCGCGCCAAAAATTTTTTCGACGCGAAAAAAATGATCGACGAATACGTTGTGGAGAAA
>DAIDTM010000109.1 GCA_027457205.1 Anaerolineae bacterium
GGTTTTGCTTGCCACAGGTTGTGCAGGCGCTCTGCGCGCGCGGACGCGGCAGCGCGGGTCGCGGCGCGCGCTCGAACAGATTCTGCGCGACCTGCCTGCCCTGTGCCAGCGCGTCCGCGTACAGCTCGTGCATTCCGCGCCCGGAGACCTTGTGCCCGGTCTGATACCATCGCACGATCGCCTCGCCGACCGCGTACGTGCCGGCGTACGCGACCGCGACCTTGGGCAGGATGCCCCACACCGGAATCAAGCCGACGAGTTGCCGCGCGACCTGCCGCCACAGAAATCCTGCACCAACTACGCCGCCCAATTCTGCGACGTGGTCCTGCCACCGCGTCGACAAGCCGAGCGCAAGTCCGAGTTTGTAGACCATCAGCGCCTGATTTTTCGTCAGAATCACAATATCCGCGACATTGAACGGAATGTCGAGCGCGGGCACCACCTCGGCAAGTCCGGTGCTGAACGCGTACGTTGCGTTCGCAATCGACGTATCGCTGATGAGCTTGCGCGCAACCGCCAGGCGAAATAGCGGATAGCGCCGCGCGAGCGCGAGATGCTGATCGGGCAGCGCGTCCAGCACGCGCGGGATGAATTCCGTCGCCAGCGATGCGGGATCGCTCGCGGAACCGAGCGCGACACGCGCGCTTCCCCACGCCGTCAGCGTCCCGCCCAGCGCGTTGGATTCGGCGACCGCATCCATCTTGTTGTAAAAGACGATGACGTTACGCGCCGCGCGCTGCCATTCGGCGAACAATTCCGCTTCCACGAAAAATTCGCCGCGGGTCGCGTCCAGCATCAACACGATCAAGTCCGCTTCGCCGAGCCGCGCCGCCGCGTTGAGGTCTGCTTCAATCGTCGGCGTGATCACTTTTTCGCGCGCGCGGGCGTCGTGCCGCAGCGCGGTGATCAACGTGCTCTTGCCCACCTCCGCCGCGCCGACAAACGCAAGAACGAGCGGATGCTCGGCTTCGTCACGAATCGGACGAATATCGAGTTCTTTGAAGGTCGTCCAGATGTTTCCCAGGTCGCGCCAACCAGCCATCGTCCTCTTTACTCACTATGCAATACTCACTACGCACTACGTATTACGTATTACGTATCCAATATCATGTTCCCAAATACCGCTTGAACCACTCCACCGTTCGGCGCATCAGATCGAGTTGATGATTCTTTTCGGAAATGCCGTGCCCTTCGCGCGGGTAAACGACCATTTCAGCGTCGATGCCCATATCTTTCAGCGCGCGGAAAAACTCATAGCCCTGACTCACCGGCACGTACGGATCGGCTTCGCCGTGCATAATCAGCGTGGGCGTATTGACGCGCGCGACGAAATGCATCGGCGAAAATTTGTCGTATGTGCCGCCGCGCTCGTATGGACTGGCATTGTTCGCAATGTGGTCCCACGCGGTGAGGTTACTCGTCCCATGAAAGGAAAGCCAGTTCGTGATCCCCGCGCCCACCAGCGCGGCTTGGAAGCGATTCGTTTGCGTGACGCCCCACGCCGTCATAAACCCACCGTAACTCCAACCCGCAAGCCCCAAGCGATTCTTGTCGGCGAGTCCCTGGGCGATACAGTAATCGACGCCTGCCACAATGTCTTGCCAATCCATCCCGCCCATATCGCCGACATTGGACTCGGTGAATGCCGCGCCCCAGCCGAGACTGCCGCGCGGGTTGGGCAACAAGACCATCAAGCCATTTGCCGCCAGCAACTGTGCGCGCGAGCCGATCGCGTAATAGCGCGGTCCGTAATTGCCTGCCGGTCCGCCATGCACCCAAACGACCAGCGGATAACGTCTGCCTTTGCGATAACCCACCGGCTTGACGATATAGCCCTGAATGTCGATTCCGTCGCGGCTCTTCCAGCAGATTTCTTCCATCGCGCCGATTTGAATGTCATCCGCCTGCGGATTCACGCGCGACAACTGCGTCCACGCGAGCGCGTCGTCTTGTACGCGCGCGATCCAAATGTCGGGCGGCTTTTGCGCGTCTTCGCGCGAGACCGCCAGCGTCAAGCCATCGCGCGAGCGCGTGAACTGCTGCCAAAATCGATCGGCGAACGCCGCGCTGCCCGACCACCAGCGTTGGTATTCGCCGCTTGCCGCATCGATTTTGCCGATTGCCGCGTCGCCGCTCTCATAGCCCATCACGACGAACGCGGCGCCGTCGTCGGTCCACTCAAACCACGAGACATCGCGCCGCGCGCCCTCGGTGAGGTTGCGCGCGTTGCTGCCATCCGCGTTCACCACGAAGAGATCGCCTGAGACGACGCCGCGGTCGCTCCACAGGCAGGAGATAAAAGCGATGCGCTTGCCGTCCGGCGACCAGCGCGGCAGCGCGAGCTGCTTGTTGCCCTTGGGCGTAAAGATCGTCTTGGGCGCGCCGCCGCGCGATAGAACGCGTGCCAAGCGCGGGCGATACCAGTCGTATTCGGAGGGCGTATCGGAAACGATCAGCGCGAAATCGCGTTCGTCAGCCGATCCGTCGAATTCCCAAACGTGGACGCCGCCTTGTGTAACCTGACGCGCCGCGCCCGTCGCGACATCGAGACTCCAGACGCGCGCGAACTTTGGGTGCTGCTCGAACTCTATCGCATCGTCTTTGTTTTCCTTGCGCTTTTTCTCTTCGCTCGTCGGTGGGTCTTCCATCAGAAACGCAATATGCTTACCGTCGCGCGACCACTGGAAATCAAGGATATTACCTTTTTCGGTCGAGAGCGCACGCGCTTCGCCGCCGTCGCGACGGATGAGGTAGAGTTGGAAATTGTCTTCGTCCGCGCGGTTGGAGAGGAATGCCAGCGCCGAGCCATCCGGCGACCAACGCGGCTGCCGATCGGTACGCGTTCCTGAAGTAAACGGACACGCCTCTGCGCCATCGACGCCTATCATCCAAATCTGGCTCTTGGGTCGTTTGGTATCGATCTTAAACGCTTCGTTGACGGTAAAGGCGACCGAGTTGCCATCGGGAGAGATTTGCGCGTCGAAGACAATTTTGAGATCGAGCGCGTCTTCCGCGGTGAGTGGATGTGAGGATTTCGGCATGAATGACCTGCGTCTTTGCAGAAAGGATGAAGGCAGAAGGATGAAAGGGATCCTTTCAGTTCATCCTTCTGCCTTAGCTTTTGCGGAATGTGACTTTGCCGTGCATTTCGAGGGAATCGACAATTGCCATAATCACGGCATCGGTCGGCGTCTCTTTGGTGATGGACGTTTGCCGCGCGGAGCTGCCTTGCGCGACCAACACCACATCGTCGATGCCGGCATCGACAGTGTCGATCGCGACAATCGGCTTGCCGACCAGTTCGTTTTCGACCGATACTTCGCGGACGATGAGCAGTTTTCGCCCATTGATTTTTTCGTCTTTGACGGTGGACACCACGTCACCGACAACGCGCGCGATGAGCATCGCAGTCTCCTAATTCTCAATTGCTTTGATTATATGTCAGACGGGATGAAAGTCAAGACGGGGAATTTTGAATCGCGAGAGTCCGCAGCAGGCGCGATAAAAACCGGCGCGGCGATCCTTCAGGCGCGCCGCGCCGGTTCGAACTATCGAGCGAGTAAGTGCCGGCAGGGAAATCAGTCGCTGCCGGGTTTGTACTTGAACGAAACCTTGATCTTGGCGCGGTACGCCAGCACCTTGCCGTCTTCGAGCTGCATATCCAACTCGACGACTTCAGCCACGCGCAGATCGCGCAACGACTTGGCAGCCGTCTCGACCGCTGTCTTCGCCGCCTTCTCCCACGATTCGGTGCTGGTGCCGACCAATTCGACCACTTTGTAAACGCTCTCTGCCATTTTGCCCTCCAAACGAACGAGCCGCACAATTCAGCGGCGCGCTAGACGGCGTCTTTCAATCCCTTTAGCACCCGCGCTTTCACGACCTTGCGTTCCGGCTTGGCTTTGAAGACCGTCGGCTGCTTGGTGAACGGATTGATGCCTTCCCGCTCCGGCACCGCCGGCTTGACGATGACGTTCAGCTTGAGCAAACCGGGCAAGATGACCTCGCCGGGACCGCCCTTGCCCAATTCTTTCGCGACGATTTCCTGCATCGCGTCTAGCACCGCCGAGACTTCTTTCTTGGCGATGCCGCTTTTTTCGGCGATTGCGCCGACAAACTCGGACTTGGACATTCGATCTGGCATAGATACCTCCTCGGTAATTTCGACCGATGAATTGATGCCTGAAAAACAGCGGATTTTCAGGCACCGGTGTTGACGAAAATCGACGACCACAAACTGAGCATAGTATAAAGCAGTTATCTCGATACGTCAACCACATATTTCGAGTTGATTTCTTATGACAACTACAAGCAGCCGCAAAACTGGCAGTGGTTTTTCGTCTTTTCGCTTGTGCTTGACACCTATCGGTGACTGTGGTACAAATATTCTATGCAAAGCGAACAATTGCCGCTTTTTCCGCCTTCCGGCGCAAAACCCAAGCTGAAAGAATCCGAACCGCGCGAGACCGAACCAATTGCCGTTGGCGCGCCGCTCAGCGCGTCTTCCTCGCTCGCCGCGGCGATTGGCGCGTACCACGACCAGATGCGACGGCAGGGTTTGTCGCACTATACCATTCAGGCGTTCGGCGGCGACCTCAATCTGTTCCGCAAGCGCGTCGGCTCGAACGTCGCACTGAACGAAATCACGACCGAAACGCTCAGCGAATTCCTAACCTGGCTGCGCTACGAACGCGGCGTGCCCTGCAAGCCGAAATCGTACCAGCGGCGATTGACGACGCTCAAAGTTTTCTTTGCATGGTTGAAGCAAACGCACATCATTACCGATGATCCCGCCGCGCCGATCGCGCACATCCCCGTCGTCAGCCCGCTGCCCGACATCCTCTACGCCGATCAGGTCGCCAAACTGACCAACGCCGCGCGCGCGCTGCTCACTGCCGATAAAACCGATGCACGACCGTACCTGCTCGTCACGTTGTTGCTCGCCACCGGCATCAAAAAAAGCGAAGCGATGGCGCTTCGTCTGAGCGACATCGATACCTCCGATCCAAAGCAAGGCGTGCTGTTTATCCGCTACGACGAAGCGAAAAAACGATTCAAGGAGCGCAAACTCAAACTGCCGCCTGAATTTTGCGCGACGCTGCCGCGCTACCTTGAGCAGTACCACCCCAAATCGCATCTTTTCGAGTGTACGGCGCGCAATCTGGAGTACGTGCTTGCCGATTTAGCAAAAGCGACCGGACTAGGCGATACCGTCTCGTTCGAAAGTCTACGCTGGACCTGCGCGGTACAAGATTTCAAAAGCGGTGTGCCCGAAGATCACATTCGACAGAAACTCGGATTGTCCACCATCACCTGGGAAGAAGACGGCGAACGCTTGAAGCGGCTTGCCGGAAAAGCCCTGTGATTGGACGCGGACAAACGCGGCAACACTTGCCCTGGCGGTAACGCAAGTGCCAGGGTCCGCGTCCGATTGATTTTTAAACGCAAATGTCACTCGACAAAATCCTTACTACGCGCCCCGACCCGCTCGACGTTTTGAAAACCACCGCGTACGTTGTCGAGCACGCGCGCAGCGTCAAGATTCATCACGATGCGATCCAGCGCGCCGCAGACGCGCTGGTGGAGAAACACGTCGAGCCGCCGGCGTGGAACTATGACTATCACTATTTTGATGGCACGTCCCGCACGGTCAACTACCTCTCCTTGCTCGACGCGCTCAACTTTTGCTTCTGGGGCAAGCCGCGGTGGAAGATGGAATACAACGGCAAGCAACTCGACGGCTACTGGGCGCTTGCCGCGTCGCTCAAGCGCGCAGCGGAACACGACGCGCACACCCTCGACGCGGAATATCTTGCGCGTATCTCGCCGCAGGCATTGGCAGACATCCTGCGTGGCGCCGGGACGATTCCACTATTCGCCGAACGCTGGCGCAACATCCGCGAACTTGGCGTGGCGCTGCGCGATCGCTGGAACGGCAACGCGGCGCTCTTGGTCGAGAGCGCACGTGGCGACGCGGCACGCCTCGCGCAGCTCGTGGCGGAGAATTTCTCGTCGTTCAACGATATGGCGGTGTACGACAATCGTGAGGTGCGCTTTTTCAAGCGCGCGCAAATTCTCGTCACCGACATCTGGGGCGCGTTTGGCGGCAAAGATTGGGGCGCGTTCAACAACATCGATCAGCTGACCGCGTTCGCGGATTATAAACTGCCGCAGATTCTGCGCGCGTGGGGCATTCTGCGCTACGCGCCGTCGCTGGCGCGCCGGGTGAACGCGCAAATCGAACTCGCGGCGGGTAGCGCGGAGGAAATTGAAATTCGCGCCGCGACGCTGTGGGCGATCGAGTTTTTGCGCGAGGAATTTGGCGCGCGCGGGCGCGCCTTGTGGAGCGTGCAAGTCGATTGGATTTTGTGGAATGCGAGCCAGAGCAAATTCGAGGGAATAAAGCCGTATCACCGCGTAAGGACGATTTACTACTGAACTCGCGCCAACGCAAGCCACTCGCGAACCATCCGTGTGTGGTCGTGATAGTGCTCGGACGAGTCGCCCGGAGCAGGTGATCCTTGTTCTCGCCCCAAATGATGGCATTGCGCGCTCGGCAGCCGACTTGCTAACTTCGGGGAATCCGAGTAGAGCAAGTCAATGCGGTAAGGAAAAAACAAGTTGAGCACACTTTCGTTCGACATCATCGCGCGCGACGCCGCCAGCCGCGCCGGCGTCCTTCACACCGCGCACGGCGATATCGAGACACCTGCTTTTATGGCGGTAGCGACACAGGCATCGGTCAAGGCGCTGACGCCGGACGACCTCGAAAACATCGGCTTGCAGCTGCTGATCGCGAATACGTACCACCTCGCGTTGCGCCCCGGCGCGGAGCAGGTCGCGGAACTCGGCGGGCTGCACGCGTTTATGAACTGGCAGCGCACGTTGATGACAGATAGTGGCGGCTTTCAGGTCTTTTCGCTCGGCGCGGCGATTCGCGATGGTGTTGGAAAAATCGCGGACATTTTCCCAGACGAAACCCCCACCCTTCACCCTCCTCCGTCGCTGACGGGGGACGATGGCACGTCTTTGGCGCGGCGCTTGACGCCGCCTAATGGACGTGCCATCGGGGGAGGGGGTGGTACGCCGCTTTGCAAAATCGACGACGACGGCGTGACGTTTCGCTCGCACCTTGACGGCGCGGTGATGCGACTCGACCCCGAGCGGTCGCTGCAAATCCAGCATCAACTCGGCGCGGATTTCGTCGTCGCGTTCGACGAATGCACGTCGCCGCTCGATACGTACGAGTACACGCGCAAGGCGCTTGCGCGGACGCACCGCTGGGCGGAACGCTGCCTGGAGCAACACGCGAAAACTCGGCGCGATTACCAGTCACTTTTTGGCATCGTCCAAGGCGGCGCGTACCGCGATTTGCGCGAGGAGAGTGCGCGCTTTATTGGCAATCTGCCGTTCAACGGACTATGCATCGGCGGGTCGCTCGGCAAATCGAAAAAAGACATGCACGCAATTCTCGATTGGACGATCCCGCTGCTGCCCGACGCCAAGCCACGCCACCTGCTCGGTATCGGCGAACTGCAAGACATCGTGGAAGGCGTCGCGCGCGGCATCGATCTGTTCGACTGCGCGTCGCCGACGCGCTGGGCGCGCAATGGCGCGCTGCTCGTGTCGCGCGGCATCGCCGAGAACGCGGAGCAGCGCATCAATATCTCGAACGCGCGCTGGGCGATTGACCGTGCACCCATCGATCCGGCGTGCGATTGCTACACCTGCCAGCATTTTTCCCGCGCGTATCTGCATCACCTGCACCGTGCGAAGGAACTGATCTACTATCGGCTTGCCTCGATCCACAATCTCCGCTTTATGATGCGCTTTATGCGCGACCTGCGCGCGGCGATCTCGGCAGGCAAGTTCGGCGAATTCCAAAAAGGATTCACGGAATAACAAATCGGGCGAGCTAATCGCTCGCACGAGTCT
>DAIDTM010000110.1 GCA_027457205.1 Anaerolineae bacterium
GATCCGAAACTGCTGGCGATCGCGGAGCGCATCGAGCGCGCCGCGAACGAGTCCCGCTGAAACCGACCGAGGAAAATATTTCGATGAGCCGCCAATCGCAACACAAATATTTCAGCCGCCTGAGACGACAGAAGTTGGCGCGCGACCCCGGTCGCATCTATCTCTATCGCCAGGTGCAGAAGTTACACGCGGAAGGACGCACGCACGCGCAAATTGCAACCGAACTGTATGTTAGTCCAAAGAGGTGAAAGCGATCGTGCGGGAACTGCGCGAGGATCCCCTGATCCAGCAGATCACACTTGCACCGCACTGCGTGCAGTGCAGTGCAGGTGTCGCGTGAGGAGAGGATGCGTTACCTGAGTTTGGGTTGGGGCGTTCAGAGCTTCACACTGGCGGCAATGGCGGCACTCGGTGAGCTGCCGCCCCTCGATGCCGCGATTCACGCGGACACGACGCACGAACGCGGCGCGACCTATGCGTTCGCGCAGAAGTGGACCACGTGGATAGAAAGAAGGTGAGCCATGCGAATCAAAGCGCGTTATCGCCGTCTGGCGATTGAGATTGCCGACGAAGAAACGCGTCCGCTGCGGTGCTACGAAGTGGACGATGCGCTGGAAAGTTACGTGGATGCGGAACTGAGCGGCGAGGACGCGCGCACGCTCTACCCGCGCGTGTGGGCGCACCTGCAAACCTGCGCTCGCTGCCACGAGACTTACGAACAAATGCTCGCGAATCCAGAGGAAGACGAAGAATGACCGATGACCCTGATTTCGACACCTGCATCTGCCGAGGGAGCGACCATAACGCATCGCATCGCTTGCGCTTGCGATGCTTCGACGCTCCCTCGGCAAGTGCCAGGGAAGACGCTCCCTCGACCACAGGTGCAGATGTTTCGGACCTTGTTGCGCGTGTCGTAGAACCCGCGCTTTCGCGCGCGCGGGGTGGCGAGTCGAATGCGACCGTCCATAACGATGGTCCAGGCGTATGACGAAACCGAGCAACTAGAACAGAGGGAGAGGAGGCGAACGAAACCCAATCCATAGTCACAAATCGAATTGATCAACAGGTACGATCAACCCAAAATCTCAAGGAGGCACGATGCGAAAAATTCTGATCATCGGCAATGTCGGACAGGACGCGGTCTTGCGCTACACGCCGAACGGCAAGCCCGTCGGCAACTTTTCCGTCGCCGTCAACGAACGCTGGACTGACGCGAACGGCACGAAGCAGGAAAAGACCGAATGGTTGATGGTCGAGATGTGGGACAAGTTTGCGGAGACCCTTGCGCCGTTCGTCAAGCAGGGTCGGCAGGTGTATGTGGAGGGCATTCCCTCCGCGGATGCCTGGATCGACAAGAGCGACGGCCGCGCGAAGGGACAGGTACGGATTCGCGCCCAGGTCGTGCGGCTGCTCGGACCGAAAGAGAAAGAGGAAGAACCGCTGCCCGCCGGCGAAGAGACCGCGGTCGCCGACGAACTGCCCGCCTAGTTTTGTGCGCGAAAGAGCGGGCGCGCGAAATACCCAAGCGCCCGCTCTGCGCGCCCCAAGGAGTTGCAATGTTCAAACTACTGCGTTTCGTTCTGCTCACACTCGTCGTGCTCGCAACCGCGTGCGGAAAACGCGCGCCCCTCGCGAGCCCAAGCGGCAATTATCCGACACCCCAGATCGATGTTGGCTTCGGCGCGGTGGCGACGGCTCTCCCGACCACAACGCTCACTCCCACCGCGACGGAAAACGCGCCAACCCTCGCGCCCACGGCGACGCCGGTCACCGTGGTTGTGACCCAGACGGTCGTGGTTGCCGCGCCGACCTTGACGGCTGCGCCCGAAGTCATCCCGACCTTCGTCCCCTCGCCGACCGCGCCGCCGGCGTCGGGGATTCACTGCGACAATCCG
>DAIDTM010000111.1 GCA_027457205.1 Anaerolineae bacterium
GAGCAATTTTCCGAATTATTTGTCCCGACGACGGCATTGACCCAATGATGTCATTAGATGCACGCACCAAGTTGTTGGTTACGCTCGCGTACGCGGTGATGTTGATGATGACCATGGGTTTCGCCGCGCTCGCGATTGAGTCAGTCGCTATCTGCCTCCTTGTCCTCGCCCTCAGGCTGACGCACCCGTGGTTGAAAACATTGCGCGTCCTATTGCCGATGACGGCGTTCCTCGTCGTCGTGATGGTCTTTTCGTTTGATCTCATCATCGCGTTGACCAGCGCGCTGCGTCTCGCCGCGCTGACGACCACATTTTTCATTTTCTTTCAAACCACTGCGCCCGAAGATTTGGCAAACGCGCTCGTCAAAACTTGTCCAGAGCGATGGCGCAGAAGCGGCGCGCCGTTTGCATTCGCATTCATCCTGACGACGGCGATGCAATTCATTCCCGTTCTCGCGCGCAAAATGCAAGACGTGATGGACGCGCAGCGCGCGCGCGGCATTCGGCTGGAACGCGATCTGGCAAGCGTGCGCAACTATCCGGCACTCTTCACGCCGCTGCTGATTCAATCGTTCACCCTCGCCGATCAACTTGCCGAAGCGATGGAGGCGCGCGGCTTTGGAGCGCCGCATCGAACATTTGCCGAAAGCTATGCGCTGCGCCGCTTGGATTTCTTTGCGCTGGTTCTCGCGCTGGCTCTTGTTTTCGTTGGATGGCAACTGAAATGAAACCGATTGATTATTCGCTCTATGTCCTCACCGATTCAAACCTCTCCCGCGGGCGCACCCATCGACAGGTGATACACGCCGCGATTCGCGGCGGTGCGACCATGGTGCAATATCGGGAGAAAAACGCGAGCACACGTGGGTGTATCGGCGGGGAATGTGGACGAAGCGCGCGCCGCTATCGCCGATGGCGCAGATTACCTCGGCGTCGGCGCGATTTTCGCGACGAGCAGCAAGGCAGACGCCGGAGGGCCAATTGGGATTCAAGGATTGCTGCAAATCGTGCGCATCAGTACGCTACCGATGGTGGGCATTGCGGGCATCAATGCATCGAACGCGGCGAGTGTGATTAGGTGCGGTGCGGCTGGCGTCGCAATCATTTCAACGATCGTCGGCGCGGAGGACGTGGAGTGCGCGACGCGCGAACTGCGAGGAATCGTGGATGATGCAAAACGAGTGAGGTGAATATGAAACGAGCGTTGACAATCGCCTGTTCAGATTCTGGCGGGGGCGCAGGAATCCAAGCCGATTTGAAAACCTTCGCGGCGCGCGGCGTGGTTGGGATGAGCGTGTTAACGGCACTGACCGCACAAAATACAGTTGGCGTGCAAGGCGTGTTCGAGATCCCCCCGGTTTCATCGCGCAGCAAATCGACTCGGTCGTGAGCGACATCGGCGTCGACATGGTGAAAACGGGAATGCTCTCCAGTACGCCGATTCTCGCCACGGTCGCTGGAAAACTCCACGACCATCGCCTCGCGCCGCTCGTCGTCGATCCCGTGATGGTGGCGAAGAGCGGCGATCCACTTTTGCACGAGGACGTGCGCGATGCGCTCATTCGACAGTTGCTGCCGCTGGCAACCGTCGTCACACCGAATTTGCACGAGGCGCTCGTGCTGTGCGGATTCGAGATCAATAATCTGGACGAGATGCGCCGCGCGGTGCAATCTATTCATCGCTTGGGACCACGCTTCGTCGTCAAGGGCGGTCATCTGGCTTATGCATCCGACGCCATCGACGTTTTATCAATACCTTCGCCAATCATGGTGGGCTGAGTTGAGCCGTAGTGTTGTGAACAGTAGGTGCAAAACTCTCGTCCCGGACCCTAAAAACAGTTTGATCCTGAATAAGCTGCGGACACTCTGGTTATTGCGCTAATTTCTCCCAGTCGGTTTCCAGCTCTTTGAGAAACTTGGCTTGATGATACCGGAAGCGATGGGCCTTGTGCAATGGAGCTTCGTTCTCACGCCAAGCTTGCCGGGCACTCTGAGACTCGGCATCGCTGACTTGCCGTAGACGGTCCAGCAACTGGTCCAAGGTTCCGCGCGGATCAAGGTAGGCGGCGTACACGCCATAGCGCATCACAAACTCATGAACCGATTTACGCCCACAGATCCGCCGTTGATTGTGCTTGAGTTGATTGAAGAAAGTCTCCTGGTCGTTGTTGGTGGGTGGCAAGCCCGGCACGCGATAACACGTGAACCGCTTCGCGCCCACCAACGGTTCAGGATGGTTCGGATCAAGTGCTGGGCGACGTGCGAATCTTGAGCATCCAGGGCCGTGTCTTGCTCTAGCCGCACCAGAAAAGCTTTGACTTCGCGTTTGACTTGGCGAGCGCGGCGCGGTTGACTATCTTCATCCTGTATCTGCAACCGCACGGAGGCCCTCCATGATTCGCACGCCGCCCAGTTGAAAAGGAGCCACGCCGCTGATCCGCAAGCAACTCTGTAACGCTTCGGCCTAGTCCAGCAAAACAGCGCATGCGGGGTCGGTCTCGTCCAGCGCTTGAATCGCTCGCCGCACGGGACTTAATAACCGTTGCATAATTTGCTAAACTTTTTTGAGCGTGCTACAAACTGGGCATGACTATCATTCATGCCAACTCTAACGACTGGAAAGAGATTCGACGTCTGCGCGCACTTGATCTCAAGCAAAATCACTGGAAACAAAAAGACATCGCTACCGCGTTGGGCGTGACTCCCGGTGCTGTCAGTCAATGGATGACTGCCGTGCAAACCGAAGGGCCAGAAACTTTGCTTGCCCGTCCTCATCCGGGAGCACCACCCAAACTCTTGGAATCACAGAAACGTCTCATTCCGGATTTCTTGTCGCACGGTGCCGAAGCGTATGGCTTTCGCGGTCAAGTCTGGACGTGCGCTCGCGTGGCCA
>DAIDTM010000112.1 GCA_027457205.1 Anaerolineae bacterium
GGTACGATGTCCTTTTGTAAAGCGCATAATATCCGATCCGCAAATCGAAACGGCTTGCACTTGCAGCAGCACATGCCCGGGCTGCGGCGTCGGAGTTGGCACATCGTCATAGGTGATGACGCCCTTATTTTCCAGAACAACCGCCTTCATTCACCAGTCCTTTCTATCTTCCGCGCCGCACGCGCGGCGAGAAATCATCCCATCAGAATTTGTTTGTGTTTTTCCGTGACGGACGCGAGGTGATCGAACTCACCGAGAAGTTTGCGCGAGACGTTGAGATAAATTTCAAAGAGGTCTTCATACATCGCGTGTCGCGCTGGCGATGGTTCGAACACCTGGCGTTGCGGAAGCAATTCCTCGACGCACGCGCCGGCGTCATCGCGCAGTCCGATGGCTTGCGCCGTCAGCGCGAACAGCCCGAGCGAGTGCCCGCCTTCACCGCCGTCCGCGCGCCGTGCGACGACGAATGGTTTGCCGTAGATGTCGGCTTTGATCTGGCACCATGCCGCGCTTGCCGTTGCGCCGCCAGAGCCAAGATATTCTTGCACGCGCGCGCCTTTTTGCGCCGCAATGCGAATGTTGTCATACACCGCGAACGCGCACCCTTCCATCACCGCGCGCAGCATATCGCCGCGCGTCGTCTTGTACGACATGCCGAAGAACACGCCGCGCGCGCGGCTGTTCCACAGCGGCGTGCGTTCGCCCGCCATATACGGAACAAAAATCAACCCGTGCGCGCCTGCCGGCGTCCGCGCCACTTCTTGGCTGAACAGATCGAACGCGTTCGCTTCCATTGGCGCAAACGTGTCGCGGAACCAGCCGAGCGACCCGCCCCCGACGGTGCCGCCCTGCAAAAGATATTGCCCCGGCAAAACATGATGCGAGAAAATCAATTGCGGCTCGACGACGATGTGATCGATGCTGACGGCGATCCCACCGGCTTGCCCGCCCTGCTCGTTGGTTTGCCCCACGCGTGTGACCCCAGCGCCAAGCGCGCCGACTGCCGCATCAAGACAGCCGACCAACACCGGGATGCCAGCGGGCAGACCGGTCTGTGTTGCCGCATGCCTAGTCAGCATCCCGGCGATGTCGGCGCAAGCCGCGAGGCGCGGTAATTTTCCCAAAGAAATTCCTAATAATTCCGCGGCGTGTTCGTCCCACTGTTCGCGCGCGATGTCGAAAAAATGATAGCCATACGCTTGCGTATAATCGCACGTCATTTCGCCGGTGAGGCGCGCGGTGATAAACCCTGAGCACGTCAGAAATTTCGATGCGGCGTCGAAGATTTTGGGGCGCTGGTTTTTCAGCCAGAGCAACTTGGGCGTGATGTACGCCGCGTCAAGCGGGTTGGCGACGAGGTTGATCAGCTGCTCCGCTTCCGGGAGCGCGCGCAGCCATTGCGTTTCAGCTTCGGCGCGGCGGTCCAGCCAGATTATCGCTGGGTGCAGCGGCTCGCTATGCTGATCGACCGGTACCAGCGTCCAACCCATGCCATCGACCCCAATGCCGGCGATCTGGCGCGCATCGATACCTGCCGTTGTCACGACCTGACGAATCGTTTGGCAAAGGGCATCCCACCACAGGTTGCCGTCGATCTCCGCCCACAATGGATGGACCCGATTCAGCGGATACGCTTGCGCGGTTTCGGCGATGCACGCGCCGCGTTCGGTCCACAGCGCGGTTTTGACGCTCGACGTACCCACATCAATTGTGAGGATGTAGCGATGTTTCATTCGTCACACTAAAAAGGCGAGGCACTGAATGCCTCGCCTCGTCGCAAGCATTATCACCGCGTGGTAATTTCTCCGTTGACATCCCATAAATCTTCCCAGCCCCGCGCGCCTTGCCACAAAAAGACTTGGCCTTTGATCAGGCGACAATTCTTGTCAATTCCGGCAATCGCTTGCATTTCTTCATCGGTGAGCGGATCGGACACCACGCATTTCAAATTGCTCAAGTACTGCTCGCGACGAATCGAAAACGGAATCGGGACCTGTCCGCGCTGCGCTGCCCACTTGACGCACACGACTGCCGGGTGAACGTTCAACCGCTGAGCGATCGTGACGATCACTGGGTCTTCAATGTCTACCGTGTCCGCGTCCGTCCGGTCGCGGTTGGGTCGCCGAGGCGAACCAATTGGCGAGTACCCAATCGGGACGATGCCGTTATTCACGACGAACCGGAATAGGTCGGGCTGTTGAAAGTGGGGATGCAATTCCATTTCGTTGCATGCCGGTTTGATCTCGGCATCGCGCAAAATCAGTTTCAGTTTTGGAATGGTTACGTTGGATGTGCCGATATGCCGGACTAGTCCGCGCTCGACCAGTTTTTCCATCTGCCGCCACGTTTTCATGAAATGTTCGTGGATGTAGGGCTGGGCGCACGGATCGCGTGAATCTGCGCTCACGCCCGGCGCGTGATGGTTCGGAAAGGGCCAATGGACCAGATAGAGATCGAGATAATCTAACTGCAAATCCTTAAGCGATTTTTCACAAGACGGAATGACATCGTACTCGCCATGCTTGTCATTCCAGAGTTTCGACGTGATCCACAATTCCTCGCGCGGGACGCCGCCCGCCATCACATCGCGCAACGCGAGACCGATCAAATGCTCATTGCCATAAACCGACGCGCAATCAATTTGTCGATAGCCAACGGCAATTGCGTCTTGGACCGCTTGCGCTATCTCTTCCGCCGAGAAGCGATCCGAGCCAAACGTGCCGAGTCCGATGCCGGGTATTTTCGCGCCCGTGTACAATGGGCGATGCGGAACGAGTTTAGGATCCACTCCGTCGCTGGCGATGACGAATGCATTCGACATCCGAATCCTCTCTTGGTGTGAGCATGACAGTACGGGTACGACAGGCGGGCGCATGAGCGTCGAGCAAGGGAGGATGGAGATGGACTCCATCCTCCTCGTGGCGCAAGCCCTTATTTGTAGAGCAGAGCGGAAATGGTGGGATCGTCGATGTTGGTCTTGTCGAACCAATGGAAACCGGTGTCAATCGTCTTGGGCAAGGTCTGACCCTTGATCGCCTTGACGGCGGAATCCACGCACTTGTAGCCAATGCCGATGGGGTCTTGGGTGATTGCGCCCGCCTCGACGCCGCTGCGAATCGCGTCCAACTGCTGCTGACCGGAATCGTAGCCGATGACGACGAGCTGTCCTTCCTTCTTCAATTCTTTCACCGCGTTCAGCACGCCGATGATCGAACCTTCGTTTGCGCCAAAGTAACCCTTGAGATTCGGGTGGGCTTGGATCACGGCTTTGGCGATGTCTGTCGACTTGAGCTGATCGCCCGCGCCGTACTGAAGGTCAACCACCGTGACATTCGGGTGCTTGGATTTCATCTGGTTGATGAACCCGTCGCGGCGGTCAATGCCGGTGCGGCTGGTCTGGTCGTGCACGATGACTGCCACTTCGCCCTTGTCGCCGATCAACGTTGCCATTTTATCGGCGGCATACGCGGCGGCTGCCACGTTATCCGTTGCCGCGGTGGTTACGGGAATGTCGCTGTCCACGCCGGAGTCAAAGCCGACGATGGGGATGTTCGCGGCTTTGGCTTTTTGCAACAGCGGAATTGCCGCCTTCGAGTCGAGCGCGGCGAAGCAGATCGCCGCAGGTTTCTTGTCGAGCGCGGTTTGCAGCATCTCGATTTGCTTGTCAACCTGCGACTCGCTTTCGGGTCCCTCGAACGTAATGTCAACGTTCAAGTCCTTGGCGGCATTCTGAGCGCCCAGCTTAACCGCTTGCCAGAACTGATGCTGGAAGCCCTTGGAAATGACGGGGATGTACGGCTTGGCGCCTGCCGACGACGCGGGCGCGGTAGTGGCTGCTGGCTGCGCTGGTGCCGTGGTTGGCGCGGCGGTGGGGCTGGCGCACCCTACTACGATGGCGACGAGCAGCAGGGCAACGATGGCGAAAAACAGTTTGTTCGTCTTCATGACGATTCTCCTCCTGAGGTTTTGTGTGTCACGCGCCTGTCTCGAACCTTTTTCGATAATCCTGCCGCTATGGTCTTATAATCACCTCCGACTGTGAATGAGAACGCGCGTTGCTACGCCTCCCGATGTTGAGATGCTACTGTTGTTGACGGCGGACGATGTCCAAGTACACCGCCAGGATGACGATGGTGCCGGTAACGACCGTCTGCCATTCTTGCGGGACGGAAAGGATGCGCAGCCCATTGGACAGCGTGCTGATGATGAACGCGCCGATGACCGTTCCCAAGATCGTGCCTTCACCGCCGCTGAGGGATGTGCCGCCGATGACCGCCGCAGCGATGGCGTCCAATTCATAGCCCTGTCCCAGCGAGGGCTGCGCGGAGTTGAGTCGGGCGGCAATCACGACGCCAGCCAATCCGCTAAAAAGCCCGCCCAGCGTATAGACGGCGATCTTCCAGCGATCGACATCGACGCCGGAAAGCCGGGTCGCCTCCTCGTTACTGCCCAGCGCAAAAGTATATCTGCCGAGCACGGTCTTGGTCAGAATCAAACCGGCTACGATGGCAGCACCGAACATGATCAACACCGCGTTCGGGACGTCGAATCCTGGAATGACCGCGCCCAACACGGAACTCATTGCCATATTATTGAACTCGGGCGTATCGTTGAAATAAATCGGTTTCAAGCCGGAGAAGACCAGCGCAAGTCCTTTGGCAATGTACAACATGCCCAGCGTCGCAATAAAGGGCGGCACTTTCATCTTGGCAATGATCGAACCATTGATCAGCCCGGCAATCGCACCGGTCGCCAGTCCGCCCAAGATACCCAGCGGCACCGGCAAATGCCAAAAGGTAATGAACACCCCGGTCATCACGGCGGATAGCGTCATCACGGTACCGATGGACAGATCGATGCCTGCGGTGATGATGACGAAGGTGACGCCCAAGGCGAGGATGCCGTTTACAGCCGTCGCCAGCAAAATGCCAACGATGTTGTCGAACTGGAAAAAGTTCGGCGACGCAATCGAAAACACGATGAACAAGAGAATCAGCGCGCCAAATGCCAATAATCTCTGCACAGCATCCGAACGGAATAGCGATTTTTTGAGCACGATTTGATTGTCCATAGTTTTACATTCCTGCTTGCAGAATCGATGGGTTTGATTTCGCCGGCGCGTTACGCCGCGCGCTGAGTGGCAAACTTCATGATTTTCTCTTGTGTGGCTTCAGCGCTGTTCAGTTCCCCGGTGATTCGCCCCTCGCACATCACGATGATGCGGTGACTCATTCGGAGAATTTCTGGCAATTCCGAAGAGATCATAATGATCGACTTGCCTTGCTGCGCCAGATCGTTGAGGAGCCGGTAGATTTCACTCTTTGCGCCAACGTCGATCCCGCGCGTCGGCTCGTCAAAGATCAGAATATTGGTATTGGCAGCCAGCCACTTGCCGATGACGACCTTCTGTTGATTGCCGCCGGAGAGATTGCTGGTTTTCTGCTGCAAACTCGGCGTCTTGATCGAGAGCATTTTGACGAAATGATCTGCCGGCGTGTGGGTTTTGGAACTGTTCACCCAGCCGAGCATGCCCATAAATTTCTGAAATGCCGCCAGCACAATGTTGGCTTCTACGTCCATTTTCAGCGTCAAACCGTAACGCTTGCGGTCTTCGGACAAATAGGCGACGCCGTACCGGACCGCATCGGTCGGACTTTTGATCGGGGCTTTTTTGCCCAGCACAAAAATCTCGCCGGATTCAATCCGGTCCGCGCCAAACACCGCGCGCGCCACTTCAGTCCGCCCCGACCCCACTAGCCCCGCAAAGCCCAGGATTTCTCCTTTTTTCAAATTGAAGCTCACGTTCTTGATGAGGTTGCCCCGGTTGAGATTCTTTGCCTCGAGTACGATTTCCTGACTGGGCTTTTCCGGCACTTCCGGACTGGATTCGTAAATCGTGCGTCCCACCATCATGCTGATGATCCGGTCGATCGTCACTTCCCCGGTTCGGACGGTATCCACATAGCGCCCATCGCGCATGACCGTGACCCGGTCAGAGATTTGCTTCAGTTCTTCCAGGCGATGGGAGATGTGTACGATGCCTACGCCTTTTTCGCGGAGCTGACGAATGATCCGGAACAGTTCGTCAATTTCCGCGTCGGTCAACGCGGCGGTCGGTTCATCCATAATCAGGATTTCGGAATTGAACGACAGGGCTTTGGCGATCTCGACCATCTGCTGCTTGGCGACAGTGAGCGCAGAAACCTTGGTCCGCGGGTCCAACCGCAAGTGCAACAGCGCCAACAATTCTTGCGTCTTTTCGTTGATCGCTTTTTCGTCCAGAACGAATGAGAGAGCCGCGCGCGGTTCTCGCCCGATAAAAATATTTTGGGCGACGGTGAGATGCGGCATCAGGTTGAGCTCCTGGTGGATCATGCTGATGCCGAGATGCTGCGCGGCGCCCGGATTTGGAATTTCGACTTCCTTGCCCTTGTACAGGATGCGCCCAGCATCTTTGGCGTAGACGCCGGCGAGCACCTTCATCAACGTGGATTTGCCGGCGCCGTTTTCGCCGACGAGAGCGTGCACTTCGCCCTTTTGTAGTTCGAACGCCACATTGTCCAAGGCGCGCACGCCGGGGAAGGTTTTGCTGATGCCTTCCATCGTGAGAATGACGTCACCCATAAAGCGCTCTCCATCCAATGATCAAAACAGCGTCGAGTCTTTCTGCGGTGCGATCTACGCGGCGCATTTTCCCAGTTCCTGCCCGCAGGATTTCCGGATTATCAATTCCGTGTCCAAAACGATCTCGCGAAATTTTCGCCGCCGGGCTTGGGTCGTGATGCGTTTCAGGAGCAATTCCGCCGCTACCGCGCCGATCTTGGACGCGTCTTGAGCGCAGACGGTCAGGAAGGGATAAATCGCGGACGCCTGCGGAATGTCGTCAAAACAGACCAGAGCCATATCTTCTGGCACACGCAAACCTGCTTCTCGCAACGCGCGGAGCACTCCAACACCCATAAAATTGTTCGTCGCGAAAATCGCCGTCGGGCGGGGAGTTACCGACAGCAGCTCTCTGACGAATTGAAAACTGCTGCCTTCCTTGTAGTTGCCTTGTTTGATCAGAGACTTGTCAACCGGGATGTCGTGGTTCTGCAATGCTTGGCAATAACCGGTAAGTCGCTCTTCGGCAGTCGAAATATGCGCCGGTCCGCTAATCATCGCAATCCGCCGATGCCCCAATTGGATGAGATGTTCCGTCAGGCGACGCGCGCCTTGTTCCCCATCGCTGCGTACCACATCCGCCTTGAAACCATGCACCTCGCGGTCGATCACTACACACGGGATATTATGGCGCTTGAGCGGCAAGAGCACACTGCCGTTATCGGTCGTAGGCGCGATAATAATTCCATCGACCCGGCGCTGCAGGAGGATGTTAATATAGTTCGCCTCTTTTTCGGGGTTCTCGTCCGTATTGCACAGAATGACGTGATAGTCTTTTTGGGCAGCGGTATCTTCAACGCTGCGAGCGATCGTAGTCCAGAAGGGGTTCGTCACATCGGTAAGAACAAGGGCGATCGTGTGGGTCTTGCTGGAGCGAAGACTTTTCGCCATCGCATTGGGGACATAGTGCAGTTCGGCAATGGCTTTGGAGACGCGCGTGCGCGTCAGGGGATTGACGCCGGGCGCGTTGTTGACCACTCGCGAAACCGTGATGGGAGCGACGCCGGCTAATTTTGCTACATCGCGAACGGTAACCATAATTGACTCGCCTTTGAGCGTGATCGAAAATGGCGCAGTGGATAAAAAAGAATGCCTCTCCCGTTTTTGGGAGAGGCATTCAAGACCTCAACATGATCGATCTCATCGCGCGTGCCGGCATCTTTGCATGGCACAGTCCACGCCGAACCGCTCTAGCATCGCCGTCGTCGACAGCTTCAGGCGAGGTGAGGAGCGGTAAATGGTACCGTTATCATGGTAACGTTACCGGAAAGGATTATAAGCGAAGTGGGGTGTCTTGTCAATCAGAAATTTTGTGCTACCCAGGTCGTGGAGTTAATGGATGCGACAAGCCGCGGCGACAAACGCGCGCAGAAAACAAAATCGCCCGCGCGGCGCGGGCAAGTAACGACTGCTCGTCGGGCGCGCTCGATTGACCAGATGCGTAACGACCAGTTGACGGCTGCTCTCTGGCGTCAATTGTGGCGCGGGCAGGACCGAGATCAACGTCCCGCACATTCGCGGTCGAGAGAGCGGGTAAAATCTCTAACTCGAATTGTTTCGCTAACGCGGGATCCCGTTGATAGGTCGTGCGCCATTTCGGTTTCACCAATCGCTGAACGGTCACTGCGCAAAGAGGGTCTTCACAATTGCGGCAATTTGGAGTATTCTGGTCTATGGTGGTATAGACCAGAATGTCTAAGAGTCTGTCTGAAAAGTTCTAAATCTCTCGCAAAGACGCCAAGACGCAAAGGATTTAGCAAAAACTTCTTGGCGACTTTGCGGCTTTGCGTGAGTTTTAAGACTGGTTCTAAGAAAATGTCTGCCTGTCTGCACCGCGAAGCCCCAGATCCACTCTACGCGCAACTCAAAAATTCGTTGACTGCCGATATCGCGTCCGGGCGCTACCGTCCGCATCAACGTCTCCCCTCCGAGCGCGAACTTTCCAATCGATTCCAAGTGAGCCGGATGACCGTGCGCCAAGCTCTGCTTGAGTTGGCACGCGACAATGTGGTTTATACTCGCATGGGCAAAGGCACCTTCAAAGTGGTCACCGCCACCCCTGAAGTCGCGGCGGCATTGCGAATCACGCCGGGAGCAGAGACCATCATGCTTTCCCGTCTGCGCCTAGCCGACGGCGTCCCATTAGCCATCGAAACCGCGTACCTGCCGTTTGTCCGCTTTCCCGATTTGTTGACCCATAATTTTGAGATCGAGTCACTGTATGACGTGCTTGAGAATCAGTACGGCGTGAAACTTACTCGGGCTGAGCAGACCATTGAAGCGGCAATCGCTGAACCACGCGAAAGCGAGCTGCTTGAGCTGACCCGGCGTAATGCCGTGCTCAATATCCGGCGGCTGACATTGACCGACGCGGGTGTGCCGGTCGAATATGTCTGCTCGATTTATCGAGGCGACCGCTACAAGTTCCGTTCGACTTTGAACACCCGGACGGTGACTTGATGAGCGATCTAGTCGTGAGCGGACCAGCGCTTCTGCCTAATCGAAAGATTACCGACGTGACGATTTTCGTCGAACAGGGAGTTATCGAGCGCGTGTCGCTGGGGCTTGATGCCGGAGCCGACTTGACCATCACCGAAGGCTGCATCGCGCCGGGATTGATCGACCTTCAAGTCAACGGCAGCTTCGGTTTGGATTTTACCACAGACGCAAGCACGGCGACCCAAGTGGCGGAGCGCTTGCCTGCGACCGGCGTCACCGCATTTTTGCCAACGATTATTACTGCACCGCCCGACGCGTACTCGAAGTTGTTGCGCGAATTGCAGCAAGCGCGTCGGGACGCGCCCCGCTTCCAAGCACAGATACTCGGAGCGCATTTGGAAGGACCGTATCTCAACCCCATTCGGCGCGGGGCACATAATCCGGCTCTCCTTCGCGTCATCGACCTCGCTGAAATCGCGCGTTGGGCTGATCCTTCCATCGTGCGCTTGGTCACCTTGGCGCCGGAATTGCCGGGTGCATTGGACGCGGTGAAAGCATTGCGCCGCAACGGCATCGCGATCAGCGCGGGGCACTCGAACGCGACTTACGTTGAAGCCCTCGCAGGATTTGAAGCCGGAATCAGTTGGGGGACGCATTTGTTCAACGCAATGAGTCCCTTGGAGCATCGAGAGCCGGGACTTGCCGGTGCGCTGTTGTCCGCGTCGGTCCCGTGCGGGCTGATTGTCGATGGAATTCATGTGCATCCAGCGGCGGTCAAACTCGTCTATCGCGCCAAGGGGGCGGACGGTCTGACTTTGGTCACCGATGCCATGGCGGCGACGATGATGCCGCCCGGTCGCTATATGTTGGGTGACCGCCAAGTTATTGTGAACGAAAATTCGGCTCGGCTATCCGATGGCACGCTGGCGGGCAGCATCTTGACACTGGATCAAGCGGTGCGAAATACGATGGCTTTCACAGGGTGCTCGTTGGCAGACGCTCTGACGATGGCATCGACCACGCCCGCGCGCGTGCTGGGATTAGAGCACATGGGCTGCATCGCCGTTGGTTACAATGCCGATTTGGTGGCTCTGAATCGAGCGCTGGAAGTAACGCACACGTTTGTCGCCGGACGGCTGGCTTACGAGAAACGAGACGTGTGAATCAAGATTCGATCAAGTCGCGGTGTTGTTCGCCCCATTCGCGGAACACAAAGTGTAGCCATCGAGCGCGCAGCGGAGTGGATCACCGCATCGCTCAGCCAGGGCGGAATGTTGCATGTTTTCGGCGCGGCGCATTCCTCGCTAATCGTTGCCGAGCTGTTTTATCGCGCGGGCGGACTGGCGCCGGTCAATCCGATCACCGATCCCAAGCTGGCTTGTCTGCGGGAGCACGGGACCATGAAGATCGGCGGATGAACGGAAGGAGGACCATGCGACAGAAACTGAGTGTGATCACCTTGGGGGTCAAGGATTTCAACCGCTCGCTGGAATTCTACCAAAAGGGATTGGGCTGGAAACCATCGAGCGCGAGCGGAGAGGAAATTGCTTTCTTCCCGATGGGCGGCGTCGTCTTTGCCTTGTACCCACGCGAGAAACTCGCCGAGGACGCGACGGTGGATCCGCGAGGCAGTGGGTTCTCAGGCATGACCCTGGCGTACAATGCCAAGAATCAAGCCGAGGTGGACGAGGTGCTGCGCACCGTTCAGGCGCTGGGTGCGAAGATCGTCAAGCCGGCGCAGAAGGTCTTCTGGGGCGGTTACAGCGGTTACTTTGCCGATCCGGATGGCTACTTGTGGGAAGTCGCTTGGAATCCAGACTGGGCTTTCGATGAACATGACAATCCGGTTCTACCGTAGTCGTCGCGAACCGCGGTTCGCATGATCGAAAGAAGGGACAGCTATGTGCCGGAATATCAGAACCTTGTTCAATTTCAGCCCGCCAGCCACCGACGATGAAATTCGGACCGCCGCGCTTCAATTCGTGCGCAAGCTTTCGGGCTTTCAGCAACCTTCGCGAGCCAACCAAGCGGCGTTCAATCGCGCCGTGGATGAGATTGCGGTGGCTGCCCGGACCATGCTCGATTCGCTCGTGACGAGTGCAGAGCCGCGCGATCGTGAGATCGAAGCGCAGCGAGCGCGGGCAAAGGCGGCGGAAAGGTTTGGTCGCCCGAGCAGAAAACCACGCGCAGAAGGACGATGAAATGTCGTGACGGATGACTGGACCGTATTGATTTTAAGCTGTAACCCGCCTTCCATCTACCGCGACGATAATCTCGCCGTCGTACTCCTGCCGCACTTGCATGGCAATGTCGACGGTTTGCGCCGGCGGATACAGATGCGTCAGCACGACGCGCTTGACCTTCGCCGCGCGAGCCACGCGCCCGACAGCATCTGCCGTCATATGATCGAGTGTAGCCCAGCCGCGCGGGAAGGCACATTCACAGACGAAAACATCCGCGCGCCGCGCGAGGTGTGTGAGGTCATCGCTCTCCACCGTGTCACCGGTGTAGACGACGGCGGTGTCCTTGGCTTCAAGCCGATAAGCGAGACTGTCATCGGTGTGCCCAGTCCGCGCCGTCTCGATAGTCCACGCGCCAAACTCGACGCGTTCCGCGCCAAGCTCGCGTATCTCCAACGCGGACGACTTGGGGGCAATGCCGGGATACGCGGACATCAGCTGCGCGTAGAGCTTTTGCGTCCCATGGCAGCCAGTCAGATACACCGGATTGGTTCGGGTCCACCCGGGCGTAGAGTCATTTATTTGCAGAAAGGTGACGAGATCGAGCGTGTGGTCTGAATGCAAGTGCGTGAGGAAAACATACTCCAGCTCGCGATAGCTCACGCCAGCCGAGGCAAGTCGCGCCAACGTTCCTGGACCAATATCGAACAGGAGCGGAGTACTGCCAACCCGCACGAGCACGCCGGCTGCGCTGCGCTGCGGCGTCGGCAGGGCTGTTCCCGCGCCAAGAACCGTTACCTCCATCTACATTCCCAGCACGCGCATGGATTTTGCCTTCGCTTCCTTTGCGACGGCGAGCGGATCGCGCTGCCAGTACTCCGGGCGAAAGATTTCCACCGAAGCGATGCCGTCGTAGCCCATGCCACGCACCGCGCCGATGATATCTTTCAATGGGATCACGCCGTCGCCGGGGAAGAGGCGATTGGCGTCCGTGATCTCTGCTTTCGGCATCGGCTCGACATCGTTGATGTGGAAGATCGCGAGCTTCTTCGGATCGATCGCGCGGATCGAATCGAGCGTGGAGCCGCCGGCATAAAAGTGACACGTGTCGATCACCATGTCCACGTTCGCGCGGTCGGTCGCTTTCACGATCTCCCACCCTTGCGCGGCGGTCTGCACTGAGCACCACGGGAAGCCGAGGAACTCGAACGCGAGGTGAACGCCGAAGGGCGCGGCGATCTCACTCATCGCGCGTAGACTCGTCACGGTGTCATCGCGAACCACTTCCCATTTCGTTCCTGCGGGCGCGGGACCTGGCACCGCGACGATCCAGGGACAGGCGAGCGCCTGGGCGTACTCGCTCAACTGCCGCGTGCGCGCCAACACCTCGGCGCGTCCCGCCGCATCACGAAAGTTGATTTTCTCAATGGAATTGATCGCGTGCGCCTTGAGCCGCGCGGCGTCGATGAGCGCGCGCGCGTCGGCAATTGAATGGGTCTTCAGAAACGCGTCGAGTTTGGTCGCCGTGATTTCCAATACGGCGTAACCCGCTTCGCCGGCGATGCGGATGTCCGTTTCCAGATCGCTCGTCATGGTGGTTGCGCCATTGAAACCGAGTTGCATTCCTCACCTCATCCAAGAATTATTCGCACAGATGCGAAACGTGATGCATGATGCGTGATTTTCACGCGTCACGTCTCACTTCCGTACACCTGCAGCTTGTCTTGCGGCACGACCACGTTCACGTCAGGTTGCGTCACCGCTTCCGGCGTATCGATCAAGATCAGCTCGCCATTCACATTCACATAGTGACGATATAACGACCCGATGAAAGATGATTCCTCGATGTGTCCGTGGAAGGTCACGTTGCCTTCGACCGGCATGTCATCGCGGGCGATGTCGGCATGATTCGCCTTAAAGATGACAATGACCGCGCTGTTGGGTGTACCGCGAAACGGAATGCTGGCGCCGGCGACCAGAGCCGTCTGACCGTCGGCGGCGACTTGACCGCGCAGTTGATTCGTCACTCCTAGAAATTCCGCGACGAACGCGTTATCGGGTTTGTGATAAATTTCCTCCGGTCGCCCGATCTGCATTACACGTCCCTTGTTCATCACGACGACCCTATCGGACATGCTCAGCGCTTCTTCCTGGTCGTGCGTTACGTAGATCGTCGTGATGCCGATGCGACGCTGCAAGCGACGGATCTCCGCGCGTAGGCGCAAACGCACTTGCGCGTCTAGATTCGAGAGCGGCTCGTCGAGCAGTAACACCTGTGGTTGCACGATCAATGCGCGCGCGACCGCGACGCGTTGCTGCTGCCCGCCCGATAGCTCGGTCGGCTTGCGCGTCATGATCTCCGCCGCTGGCATTTCGACGAGCCGCATGGTTTCGATGACGCGCGCGCGAATCTACTCTGCCTTGATTTGGCGCATCCGCAGCCCGTACGCGATATTATCGAAGACAGTCATGTGCGGCCACAGCGCGTAATCCTGAAAGACCATCGCGGTGCCGCGCCGATGCGCGGGCAGTTGATCGATCCGCGCGTTGTCGAGATACATGCTGCCCTCGTCCGGCTCGTAAAACCCGGCGATCATTCGCAGCAGGGTGGTCTTGCCGCAGCCGCTGGGACCGAGCAGGGTGGTAAAAGAGCCGCGCTCTATCTCCAGCGAGACGTGATCGACCGCCATGACGGGGCCGAAGCGTTTGGTTACGCCGTCCAGGCGCAGGTGCGCGGGTTTCAATTCGATGCGCGGTGATGATGTTTGGGTCATGCGCTTCTTTCCAGTGCCAATGTCCCTTCGCGGAGTCTATCTAGTCTGCTCCTATGCCTTGGCGAGCGATTGCAGCGCGAGGTCGGGGCTGGCTTTGGCTTTGACATTGACTTGCGCGTCGACGATCTTGCCGTGCTCGTCAATCACAAAGTGACTGCGGATGATTCCGTCGTAATCTCTTCCCATGAATGACTTGGCGCCCCACGCGCCATATTTTTCCGCGACCTGGTGATCGACATCGCTGAGCAGGATGAACGGAAGATTGTATTTGCTGCGAAACTTTTGATGTGAGGCGGCGCCATCCGGACTGACGCCGATCACGACTGCGTTCTGCTCCTGGATCACCTCGATGTTGTCGCGAAAGCCGCACGCCTGCGCGGTGCAGCCGGGCGTATCGTCCTTGGGGTAGAAATACAGGATGACGCGTTTGCCGCGCAAGCCGGAGAGCTTGACGAGCTTACCGTTTTCGTCCGGTAATGCAAAGTCCGGCGCGGTCTTACCGATCTGAATATTGGGCGACATGAAACTAATCTCCTTTCAGGGTCGTTCAACGCTACCGCCGATTCCGCCGCCAAGTGTCTGGCAAAATGCAAATGACGTTGCCAGCGCAAACCCCACACTCCAAAAGTGCGTGACCGTGGCGGAATTGGCGGGCACGTGTTTCCAGACGTTCAAGTTTATCATTAGGGCAACGCTCAATCAGACCGACCTTCCTCGTTCATCTTTGTATTTTGATTTCTGTGAACTGTTTCCACCCCTCAGAAGAAGAGAAAGGTTTTCCATCAGGCATTGTCGCCCAAGTCAAGTATTCTTCCTGACCCTCTAATACTACTTTGTCATTTGAGTGAATTTCAGGTAAGCTGGGGGCATGGAAAAAGCCACTCGTATTCCTCAAGCCCCGAGCGAACCCATGCCGGAACTGGCAAAGTTTCTTGCCCAGTTTCAGGT